>NZ_JASNGE010000015.1:0-129453 GCF_030164735.1 Bacillus sp. RB3 | reverse complement strand
ATGTCTAACATGACAAAGTTCAAAATTTTAAACGAAGCAGGCATCAGCATGCTTTCTCAAGCTAACCAAACACCACAAATGGTTTCTAAATTATTACAATAAGCCATTTGAGTTAGTTTCCTGAATAAACCTCTCTGCTTGCAGAGAGGTTTATTTTTTCTATATAGATAGATTATTTATAAAACTTTCTTTTTTATGTGGAAGAGAGTATCCGTGATGCTTTTATCTTGATTCCCTCTTATGTTAAAACACAAACAGTAAATAAGCATAAGCCCCTCTATCCTTCCATAACTGTTTATTAGATCAAAAGATACCGACTCTATCAATCTATAAGGAGTGTCTATTATGCGTATTGGTACGAATGTTTTAAGTATGAATGCTAGGCAGTCGTTGTATGAGAATGAGAAACGTATGAATGTTGCAATGGAGCATTTGGCGACTGGTAAGAAGTTGAACAACGCTTCGGATAATCCCGCTAATATTGCGATTGTGACTCGTATGCACGCGAGAGCAAGTGGTATGCGCGTGGCGATTCGTAATAATGAGGATGCGATATCGATGCTTCGCACGGCGGAAGCTGCTCTTCAAACTGTGTCAAATATTTTGCAGCGTATGCGTGATTTAGCTGTTCAATCTGCGAATGGTACAAATTCAAATAAAAATCGTGACTCGCTGAATAAAGAGTTTCAGTCTTTAACAGAACAAATTGGCTATATTGGCGAGACGACTGAGTTTAATGATTTATCTGTATTTGACGGTCAAAACCGCCCTATTACATTAGACGATATCGGTCATACAATAAATATGATGAAACATATTCCCCCTTCCCCTACACAACATGACATTAAGATTTCAACAGAACAAGAAGCAAGAGCGGCGATTCTTAAAATTGAAGATGCTTTGCAAAGTGTGTCACTTCATCGTGCCGACCTTGGTGCTATGATAAATCGTTTACAATTTAATATTGAAAATTTAAATAGTCAAAGTATGGCGTTAACAGATGCTGCATCTCAAGTTGAAGATGCAGACATGGCGCAGGAGATGAGTGATTTTTTAAAGTTCAAATTATTGACTGAAGTTGCACTTAGTATGGTTTCACAAGCGAACCAAATTCCGCAAATGGTCTCTAGACTACTACAATCATAAACATTCATCTTCCATCTTTGGAACGATTCCATACAAAACAAAAGGGAAATACATATAAACTATGTACCTCCCTTTTATTTTGTACCCAAATTTTATTACTGCGTGACAGTCATAACCTGTCCACTACGATCAACCATAATTTTCATTTTACCGTCTTGTGCATTATATAGCCCTAGTTTATGTAATTCCATTTTACAATCTTGTACGAAAGTTGGTAATTTACGAATTTGATCGATATCAGAACTTGTAATGAAATGAATTAAAAGCTGCGTCATGCCTTTAATATCTTGTACAAGCTCTTCTTTCTCTCGTTTTAGCCTTTCATTTTCTAGTTGTAACGACTGCAATTCACCTTCTAGACTACGTGTATTCTTTGCTTCTCTAGAACGTCCTGCTGCCATGCTAGAAAGCTTATAAATACCTTCCATAAACTGATGTAGTTCGTCTTCTTTCCTTTCACTACATTGATTAATTGTTTCAAAGTTATCAACGATACCAGATATAACTGTTACAAGATTTTTTTCATCCTCTTTATGCTGGATTTCTTCTTTTAATTCGTACTCGTTTTCTTGTTTTCTTGCAACGATTGTCTCTTTTACTGGTATATATTTTCGCTTTCGTCCTGGTTTTTGTTTTTCAATATTTTCAAACGGTATTTCACGTTTTTTTAATTTATAATACGTATTTTGCAATTGACTTTCTGTTTTTGGAAAAAGATTTAGTTCATTTTTACTTACGTATTTTGAAATATTTAAAATGTTTAAACCGTGACGTTGACAAAATTGATACACTTCATACAGTAGCACTAGTTCAGACTTCAGCCATGTAATTGCTGATTTTTCATATGCTCGCATCCCGCCATTTTTTTCTATATCTATTTGGAATAATACCATTCTATTATGTAAATCAACTAATTCTTCATACTTTACTTGGAATTCTTTTTCTATTTTTTTTAATTCCGCCTCTAGTTGCATATCGTTCATTTTATTATTTGACATGTTTTGTAAAAGACCTAATACATTAATTGCTGTGTGGTGATACATAATTTGTGCCACTCCCCCTCATCCTTTCACAATTCTCATCTGACTCCCATGTCTTTTAAGAAAATAGCAATTTTTACATATCCATATTATAACAGTTCGAAATTATCTGTCAAATAATAAACATACAAAAATGTATAGAAAGTATAAAAATTTGGAAAATGTTTTTTAATTAATATGTAAAATTGCATATTAATTACATTTAATTATATTATATGGTATTTTGGATGTTTTTTCACCGAAAAAATTTGCGTTACCACGAAATGTTACTAAAATAACCCTCAAAATACGTTTGCTTATATTTTCAAATCAAAAATCTTCATTTGAAGATTTTTCATACATACAGCGCCAAACACCTCAGAAACCTTTCATTTTTCTGCCAGCTTAAAGTATAGAATACTAAAAAGGAATTAGCCAATGCTACACATGGCTAATTCCTTCCTCTCTCTAACAGAATAGAGTTATAAACCCAGTCTTCAAATCCTCAATCGAAGTCTCGCTTCTTCTAAAGCTATCTCGGCGGCTATCTCGTCCCATTTACCTAAAAAACACTCCATATCTCTGGTCTTACATCGCATGGGTCTCTATTAGGCACTGACCGCTGCCACACATAGCTAGTTCCTCTATTCCAGCTAAAAAAGTGCTTTTCTTACAACACTAACTTATCAACTAAACCAATTAGCTCTTGAATATCTGGCTTACTTACTTGAGCATTTGCTCCTACAGCTTCACCTTTATGGAATAATTCATTTGTAATTAATGAAGAGAAAATAATGACTGGTAAACGATTCATTACTTCACTATCCTTAACCACTTTCGTTAAATGATGTCCATCCATTTTCGGCATTTCAATATCCGTAATTAGCAAGTGAATATGTTCAAACATTTTCTCTCCTTGCTCTTTCGCTAATTTTTCAATTTGCGCTAACGCTTCTGCACCATTGCTGAAGAAGTTCATTTTCGTATATCCAGCTGATGATAATGTTTCTTCTAATATTTGGCGTAGCATCGCTGAATCTTCTGCAATATAAATTACTTTTTCAGCTCGATCTGTTTTTTGTTCTAACCCTGCAATTGATTTATTGTCATAACCAGTACCGCTAATTTCACATACAATTTTTTCATAATCTAATAGTAAGATGATTTTGCCATCTAGTTTTACAATACCAGATGTCGTTTCTTCTAGTCCCATAGATAATGAAGCTGGTTCATCAATTTGTTCCCACGAAATACGTTGAATACGATGCACTTCATCAACGCGGAAAATAACTTTCATTTGGTTTAATTCTGAGATGATAAATTTCGTTTGATCAAGTGGCTTTGTTGACTTTAAATTAAGAGCCATTGCCAAGTTAATAACAGGTAAAATTTCACCACGTACTTGAACAACACCTTCAACTGCATGATGAGATTCTGGCACAGTTGTAACAGGGAATGGATTAATGATTTCACGTACTTTCATTACATTAATACTAAATAGGTTTTCACCAACAGTGTACGTAACAATCTCTAATTCATTTGTTCCGCTTTCTAATAAAATACTTTGTGCTTGTGACATAAAGGTGTCGCTCCCCTTCCATTAATTCCGTATATCTAATTATTAAGCTTTATAAAAGAGAAAAAGTCAACTACCTATATAAAAAATATAGATAGTCGATCAATTCATTTTATTAAAAAACAATTAATCTTGTATAAACGAAGCAAGTGCTTCTAATAACACTTCTTGCGCCCCTACAATTTCTGTCGGCATTGCTTCCCATTTTTTCGAAAGCTCCGTCTCTACTCTTATTCTCAGCTCAGAATTCATTTCTGCTAGCACATATTCTTTCGTTGCTATATCAACATCAAGTAGTGCGAGTGCATATAGTTCTGGTTCATTTATTTTTTCGAATAATCGTTTGAATACCACCGGTGCTATATGTTTTAATTTTTCAATATGAATTTCCTTATCCGAAAATAGTAACTCATATTGAATAAACGTAACATTTTCTTTAATCACTTTAAAATAACAATTATTTTTTTTATCATTTACAAAATAACCGTTTGGATCTGCAATAATACTCTCTACTTTACGAATTAAATCTGGCAAACTATTCGCCGCCATTACAGTCCGCTGCTCAACCTCACTCGGCGAAATGAATGTAACGCGATACTTATTTTGCGCCATCCTCCTCACCTCTCCTTTTATAAAAATCTATCATCACAAACATATGAAATGAAACTAGCATACTCTCATTTCATTGCCCTATTGTCACAACTCACAGACTATAAAAAGTACTGACTTGCTATAAAGAGATTATTGTTCAACCACTCCAGTACATTTTTATAGTTCTCTTCTTACAGCTCCGAGCCACCTAAGCCTAAAAACACTTTTAAGCGCCTTTAAGCAACTCGATATTGTTGAACCAAAACGCAATTTGCTGATCCGTAATGCCTGATAATGTAATAAAAAACTCACGGCACTTCATCTCGTCCTTAAACAGTTGATACTTCCATGCGCCATCACTGCCAACACTGACGAAATAAAACTCATGAATACGACCAATAATCGCTTTCTTTTCAGCAAATGAATACGGGGGCACTTGCTTAATTTCAAATTGATCTGGTAAATATATATGCTCTTCTCGTTCCATTTTTAGTACTTGTTCAGCAAGTTCACGTTTATTCTCGAAAAATGGCAATTGTAAAATTCGTTCTTGTCTTGTCATACGAATAAAAACCCTTTCTACTACATTACAATCTTTCTTTATAATATATTATCGAATTAAATTTACAACTTCATTTAATACTTCATCTGAAACTTTAATTACTTTCGCATTTCCTTGGAATCCACGTTGATATAGCATTAAGTCAACGAATTCTGCAGATAAATCTACGTTTGAACTTTCTTTTGCTGACCCCCTTACATTACCTGCACCATTCTCACCGGCAACACCTATCCCTGGAATCCCTGCTGATGGTGTGGCAATGTAATTGCCATTCCCAGTTTTCATTAATCCACCTGAATTAGGGAATGTAGCTACAGCTAGTTGTCCTACAACCTTCATACTACCATCCGAATATGTCATCATAACGAAACCACCGTCAGAAATTGAATAGTCATTTGCAATTGCAGCTGGACGCCCCGTTACTTCTGTTGTAGAAATAGTTTTCCCTGTCGGATAATTTGTTAAACCACTTAAGTCCAGTGTCAGTCCCTTACCAAAAGGAATTTTAACTGTTCCACCTTTAGTAATTTCACCAGTTACTGGATTTTTTTGTACAGATTCATCTGTTTCTTTTAGATTTCCTAATGTATCAAATTTAAGATTTTTTTCGCCCGTCATGCCTTCAACAGGCTTAAACTCTTTTTCGTTTTTAGAATCATTTCTTACAGAAACTGTATATGTATATTCACCTGGCACAGGCTTTTCAACTTCTTTTCCATCTACAGTCTCTTTTGTAGTCTTTTGTTTAATATTTACACGTAACGTTAACGAGTTTCCTTCCTCATCAAAAACTGTGAATTCGTGAGATAATGCATTTTGATTTCTAGGAAGGTTTCCACCTATTGTTGCTTTATCTGTTTGAATCCCACCAACAGCTGATCCCATTGGAATATGAATTGGACTTGGTCGTGAAGAAAAATCTATTTCTTGTGTTCCTGTTTTCACACCATAACCTAGCACATACTGTCCACTTGTATTTGTAACATAGTTATCTTTCGATACACCGAAAGACCCTTTTCTCGTATACTCTACATTTCCACTATTACGATCGCCAACTAAAAATAAACCATTTCCCTCTATGGCTGTCTCCATCTTATCACTAGTTAAAGTAAGAGAACCATCACTAAAATCTGTTGATGTCCCACTAAACTTTACACCGTTACCAATACTCTTTGGATTCGTGCCAGCATAAGCACCATCCCCACGTGAACCAACCGTATTATTATATAGCAGATCATCAAAAATAGCTTTTTGCTTTTTATATCCAACTGTTTGTGCATTTGCAATATTATTTGAAGTAACACTTAATGCATTTTGTGCCGCATTCATCCCTGTAATACTTGTATATAACGCTTTAATCATAACCTATATACACTCCTTTTATTAATTTTTATTAATTTTGCTTAACCTCTTCATTTTTTTCTATATCATCTTTCTTCTCATCTTCTGGATTTGTTTCTGCTATCGGTTTATCTGAAACCCTTTCTACAAAACGAAGTGAGACAACTTGATTATCAACAATAAGTTGTACATCGTTATTTTCGGCAAGTCGAACAGTTTCCACTTGACCAGTCACTTGCTCTCCCTTATTGTTTATACCTCTAACATACTTTCCTAAAAATTTCATCCCTCCATCAAGAGCTGTCGTATACATCGTTGATTGTAGTTTATCTACTGCTTTTGTCATATTTTGTACTTGCTCCATAAGCGATAGTTGAGCCGTTTGATTCATCATTTGGTTCATATCCATCGCATTAAACGGGTCTTGATGTTGAAAGCTTGCTAAAAAAAGTTTCAGGAAATCATCTTTATCCATAATACCGGGTGTTTTTTGATTACTTGCTGATACTCCGTTTGTTTGTTGAACTGGCGATTGCACACCATTAACAGATGCATTTTTTGCTTGCGCCCCTACTTGTAACGGAATATGATTTGTACTCGTTGTATTTAATCCAACTGTTGGCACACTTTATTCCTCCAATAATCCCGCAAATTCTTTTGATTGTTGTTTCTCATGTTGCGTACTTGCTAATTTCTGCTTTTGCCTTTGTTCTTGTTCTCGCTGTTCTTTACGGTTTTCATCTTTATCAGAATAGCTAATTTGAATGTTAATTTCTTTTTCTTTTAACTTTAGCCTCAATTCATCAAAAATGACTTCAACACGTTTTTTCGCATCGTGTTTTTCCATTTCTACGTGAACATCAATTTGGTCTCCATGCTTTTTCATAAACACAGTTAACGTACCAAATTTTTCTGGATTTAACTGAAATAAAACACGTTCTTGTTTCACTACAAATTTTTGCAAGGCTTCTACTTGCGCTTCCATTTTCTTTCCTAAGTCAGGCAATGAAACTTTCTCAGCACCACTATTTGATTTCCCTATTTGTTCGGTACTCGTCGTTTTATTTAATAACTCTGCACCTGCAGAGCTCGAATCGTTTAATGCATCACCTTCTGGCAACTCTACCTTTGCACCATCGTTCTCAGCTTTCGGAAGATCTACGTCTTTAAATTCTTCTTGTTTCTTTGCAATATTACAAGTTTCTGTTTCTACAACCTTCAATGCTTGCATCGTTTGCTCTGGCATCTTCATTTTGTCTAATACCATTTGCATTGTATCTTCTAAACATATAGCATTTTTGATATTCATATTTGAAAGAAGTTCTTGTAATTGTTGTAATTCAGCTGCAGGTAATTCATTAAGTTTAATATTGCCATATTCTTTATATAGCTCTTGTATTTTTTGTATGTATTGATATAACAATTCCGGCTGCACATGTAATTGCTCAATTGCAACCATTTGCTCAGATACAGCTAATAACAACTGTTCTGTCTCTTTTTTTTCTTCTTTCTTTACAATTGGTTCTTCTTTCGTTACCGATGGTTTAGAAAGGTTATATTCTTTTTTCTCTTCTTTTGGTGCTTCTTCTCGTTTCGTTTTCTCCGTTTTCGGCTGCTTTTTATTTTCCATTCTCATCGTACGATCAAATGAAGAATCTTCATTTTTCGATTGTACTTCTAGCCCTTTTTCTTTTTGCGGAGGTAAACTTTGTTGCACCGGTAATACAGACTGTATCACTACATTCACCTCATCCATTCATACACATTTTCAAATCCAGAAGCATTTTTTCTTCCAGCTTTTCTTGTGCTTTCGCAAGCTTTTTGCAATCTTCTTGATACATCTCATCAATGACACGTTCTTTTTCTTTTACTTGCTCTAAAAGACTTTCATTTTTTTGAATAAAACCTTCCGTTTTTTTAATTTTCCGATTCCATTCTTCTATTCTTTCAGGTGAAAACGTATGTGAAGAAAGCATACCAGCCATAATACGTTGCCCAGTTTGTACGACTTTACTACGCGATTTCACAACATATAAATCATATTCTTTTTTTTGTTCTATTTTTCTTTTTTCAGCTGTTAATTCATACACTTCTTTTAAAATATGTTCTTTTTCTTGATTTATTTGCAATTTTATTGTGTCGTACTGCTGTTTATCCACCTGTTTTCATAACCCCTTTCTATTATAACGTTCTCTTTTTCTATTATATAGTTTTTTTCCAAAAAAATCTGTGAAATATTAAAAAACAAAAAAATAAGACCTCTTATGCAGAGGCCTTATACTATATGCTGTATCGCTTCAACGATATCATCAAATTGGAAACTATCCGATCGACCTTGCTTTAAAAATGTATTTATGCCTTCTACTTTATTTTTACATTCAAAAATATAAGCATTTTCTTCATTTTCTTGAATCGTTCCTAGCTTAAAATACAATTCATTTTCTTTATAAATTGATAAAATCTTTCTCATTTCATTTGCAAGCTGCCAATGATGTGGCGAAACAATTTCTTCCATAATCCTACTTACTGAATCTAATACTGAAATTGCAGGGTAATGACTAAGCGTTGCAAGCTCACGCTTTAATACGATATGTCCATCTAAAATACCACGTGCTAAATCTGGTACAGGACCATTTAAATCATCCCCATCAACAAGCACCGTATAAATACCTGTTATAGATCCCTTTTGTGTTTTTCCGGACCGCTCTAACAACTTCTTCATATAACTTTCCATTAACAGTGTTTTACCACCAATCGGTAACTCTTTAACAGCAATATCAACACTTCTTCGTGCATCGGCAAAACGAGTAACAGAGTCCATCATAAGTAATACGTTATTACCTTGATCACGGAAGTATTCAGCAATAGACGTTGCGAGTTTCGCTGCACGAAGTTGCATAAGATGACTTTCATCTGACGTCGCTACAACAACGACGCTTTTTCGCATACCTTCCTCGCCTAACTCTTTTCGAATAAAGTCTTTTACTTCCCGGCCACGTTCCCCTACTAAACTAATAACGTTTATATCAGCTTTTGCATTTTTTGCTATCATTCCAAGTAAAGTTGATTTACCAACACCTGACCCAGCAAAAATACCAATCTTTTGACCGATACCAATTGTTAGCATAGAATCAATTGATTTTATTCCTGTTTCAAATACATCGGTAATCTCTTCACGTTCAAATGCATGTATAGGTGGTGCATCTAGTTTTATTTTCTGTAATGGAATGTTTTCAGCTTCCTCATTTAACACTTCACCATTTGCACTTAACACTTTTCCGAGCAAGTGATTACCACGTGGTACAACAACATCTTCTGAAACTAATGTCACTGAATCTCCATAACATACTTTTTCTGTCTGTTCAAATGGAAGTAGCATATTATTTTCCTTTTCAATGGCAATCACTTCACATAAGACGTTATGTTCTCCAACGAAGCAAACATCACCAATCTTCGCTTTCGGCCCTTTTGCTACGAAAAACTGTTCTTGTACACTATGAACTTTGCCTACTTTCGTATACAGCGGTGTTTCAATGAACTTATTCCATTTTTCGTTCTCATTCATTAACAGGCGGCTCATACATTTTGCTCCTCAAATAACTTCTCTTCTTCCCATTTCTGACGAAGTTTCGCAAATATAGGTGCAAATTTAAATTCAAAGAACTCTTTCTCTTCTTCCAGAACAAATTCACCAAACTGCAGGGAGAAATCATATTTCCATTCTACTAATTGTAGTAACCAATATTCTTTCGTATTTTCCTTCTCTTCTTGAATACGTTCAAACGTTTCTGGATGTACTGTAATGATTAATTTTTCAAACGAAGTTGGCAATGTTTGCACGATGCCAGTTAAAATAGGTAACACATCAAGCAATCGTGAATCTACCGCTTGATTCACGATTTTTTCTGCTAGATGAAAAGATTGATCCCATAATAACTCTGTCCATTCATACGCTGTTTCTTGTTGTTCTTTTTGAAATTGTACACGCGCTGCTTCCATCTGTTCCAGTTGCTCATGAATATGCATTTGAAATTGTTCTTTATCTTGTAATAACTGCTGCCGCTCTCGTTCTAGCATTTGCTTCTCTTGCCTTAGCTGATTCATTTCCATATGTAACGATTCTTGCTGGGCGCGAAGTTCTGCATGATCAGCTTGTAATTCTTCCTCTTCTATTTGAATTGAAGCTGGTTTTGGAAATTGTAATTCATACGTTTCTTCAGAAAAAGAAACAGAATTCTTCGGAATTCTGTTTTTAAATAAGGACATCCTCTTCACCTCTTTGAACGATAATTCTTCCTTCTTTCTCTAGCTTTTTCACTGTACCAGTGATCGTTTGCTGCGCTTTTTCAGCATCCGTCATCTTAAGCGGTCCTAAGCCATCTAATTCTTCTAGAATCATCTCTTTACGGTTTGAAGACATACATGTAAATAATTTCTCTTTAATTTCTTCTTTTGCAATTTTAAGTGCTTTCGCAAGAACACCGTTATCTGTAATTTCTTCTAATACACGGCGAAGCGCAAGATCTTCAAGACCAAGTAAGTCTTCAAAGACAAACATATTTTCTTTAATTTTCTCAGATAACTCATAATCGACTTCATCCAGCTTTTGAAAGACTGTTTTTTCAACACCTCGTGAAACATTATTTAAAATATTTACGATTGTTTTCAAGCCATCAGTTTTATTAATTGCACTAAATGCCATATTATTTAATTTCGATTTTAACAACTCACCAATTTGATTAATTAACTCACCATCAACTTGTTCTAGTTTCGCTATACCCATTACCGTTTCAACGCGCTTATGATCTGGCAATCTCTCAATTAATTGAGACGCAAGTTGCGGTTTAATATAAGAAGCGATAATTGCAATTGTTTGTGGTGACTCATCATTAAGCACTGTAAGAAGTGGCTCTAAATCTGTAAGTGAATTTAAGAACTCAAACGGATTATCTTTGTTATACCAAAGATCTTCCAATAATTTTTCCAGTTCGTCTTCTGGCATGTTTTTAAATATGCGACGAATGTATTCTTTATCTGGAGTGACTAAGTTCAATTCTTTTACATTTAGTTCATATAAGAACTCTCCTAGTACATTTTCTAACGTTTCTGGTTTGTATACACGAAACTTTGCGATTTCACGAAGTAATACTTCTTTTTCCTCAGCTGTCATATATTCAATGACTTTTGCTGCCACCCCTTCTTCTAATGTACGAATAAGGATGGCAGCTTTTTCTTTGGAGGAGATTTCATCTAACATCGTTGTTCCTCCCTTACTGTCCGTTTAACCATTTTTTAATTACTTTTGCAGTTCCTTCTACATGTTCTTTCGTAGCATCCTGCACTTGTTCATCTAACGTTGGTTCTTTCGGTTCTTCTGGTTCAGGTTTTGGCTCTGGCACTATTTTTTCTTCAGGAATTTCCAAGATACTTTCATTACTTGCAGCAATTTCCTCTTCTACTAAGTATTCTTCATATTCCTCTTCTTCTTTCTTTCTCTTACGTCTTGCTAATAAGAACCATACTAGGCCACCAATCGCTAATAAGCCAGCTGTAATTCCACCGAATAACCACCAGTTCATACCACTTTTTTCTGGCTCTTTCTCTTTTTCGGCTTTCGGCTGATCGAACTGAACAGTTACAACGTTAACTTGACCATTTATAAAGTTACCGTTCGGATCAGCTTGAAGTCCTGCCGCTGTTCCGATTGCTTCTTTAAAAGTTGTCATATCAATTTTACGTTTTACTAGCGTATCATTATCTACCCATACAACAACATTTGTTTTCGTTAATTCTGGGTGTTTCTTAATTGTTTCAACTGTTTTATCTATTTCATAGTTTTCGATTTTGTTACCATTTTTATTATCATAGACAACTTTACCATTTTGATTATTGTTCGTACCGTAGTTTGGCACTTCACCGTTCGCTGTAATACCAGCACCTTGCTTCGTATCTGCCCCTTCTTGCGCAGTAGAGCTTTCCTCTTGCTCTTGTTTACTACGAAGTACACCTTTATCACCATACTTCTCTGACTGACGTGTAACTTCATCGTAGTTTACAGATACTTTCGTATTCACTTTATATTCATTCGGTTTAAACATCGTCATTAATGTTGCATCAATGTCTTGCTTTAATTTACCTTCAAGTTGGTGCTGCATCTCAACTTCTTTCTCATAAGAAGAGGAACTACTAGAATGTGCTTCATCTGCTCCTTTTGAGATAACACCTTTTTTACTATCAATAACACTTACTTCTTCTGCTTTCACACCAGGAACCGCTGCACTAATCATTTGCTGTATACCTGCAACTTGATCAGCTGTTAACAATTGTCCACGCTTCACTCCAACCGTAATCGCCGCTGTTCCTTTTGCTTTTTCTTCATCAAAAATTGTCTCTTTTTCAGGCAATGTAATTTGAACATTTGCCGTTTCAACTGTCGCAAAGTTTCTTACAATATCTTGCTCCAATTGCTTCTTCGTACCGACAATTTGCTTCATTTTTTTATCTTGCTCACTTGAACCGAGCGAGCTTTCTAATAAAATTTCTTCACCGCTTTTCGAATTAAACGGTAAGCCCATCCCATTCATTTCTTTTCGAACCCATGGAGCATCATTCTTTTGCACACGAATCGAACCATCGGCCGCTAATTGATAATCGACACCTAACTTCGATAATTCTGCTGTAATCTCTTGTTTATCTGCATCATTTAAATTTTGATATACAACAACATATTTATCTGGCAAGGTGAAGTATAAAAGTGCTCCTGTTACAATCGCTAAAAGCGCAGCACCGATTACTAACTTATGCCACGTTTTTAACGATTGGATAACATTTTTCATCTTTTCCATTTAAACACACCCGTCCACTTTCCTAAATTTGCATATTAATTAGTGACTTATAATTTTCAATAAGATTATCACGTACGAGAGCAGCCGTTTTCATTTGAGATTCAGCTTTCTTTTGCTGAATTAAAACGTCATGTGTTTCTCCTACCCCTTTAGTTAGTAAATCATATACTGCTGTTTGCGCATTGTTTTGCGTTTGATTCATATCTTCCAATAAATCAATAAACTTTTTCCCCTCAACTACAGGTGTTTGAGAAGTCTTCGGTGCACCAATTGACTGAATTGCTCCAAATGGTTGTGTATGTAACATTGGTTGGATTTTCATATTATTATCTTCCCCCTTATCCTCGGCCGATTTCTAAATCTTTATCAAGCATTTTTTTATTTGCATTTAATACACTCGTATTCGCTTCATACATTTTTTGAGCAACCATTACATTCGTCATTTCAGCAGTTACATCAATATTGGGATAACGTACATATCCTTCTTCATTTGCGTGCGGATGCGTCGGATCATACACTAAATTTTCCGTTTTGTCTGCTTCAATACTTTTTATTTTTACTCCATTAGTAGGAGCCCCATCTAACATACTTGCAAAACTATTGTTTGATTCTAGCACCACACTACGACGCTCATATAAATCTGCCCCCGGAGCCGCCGTCGTATTCGCATTTACAATATTGTTAGAAGTAACTTCCATCCACTTTCTCGCTGTCGTTAGCCCTGAGCCACTTGCATTAATTGCCTGAAACATCCGTTGTCTCTCCTTCTACTTTTAACGTCCGCGTGCCGCTTGGTTAATTGCATATTGTGTATTAATTGCGTTAATTGAAATACCGTATAACTGATTTGCTTTCATTAAATCTAGCATTTCTGTCGTTACATCCACACTATTTCCGTCTTTATTCGTTTGCATTGATTTTGTTTGAATCTTTGCATATGTATTTTTCGTATTTACTGTCGGTAAGTGCATTTCATTCGTTTGATATAAATCTGGATTGCTCTTTAAATCAGCCGCATTATTTTTATATAACGCACTACTTTTATTCATCTGCTCAGCAAATGTTACATCTTGTGCTTTATAGCCAGGTGTATTCGCATTTGCAATATTACTAGAAACAGTATTTCGTTTCGTCACTAAATAATTCATATAATGGCTTACATCACTCACTAAATCTGGCATATTCCACACCCTTCCTTTTCTAACGTAATGATCCACTGATAGAAGTTTCACTTCATTATTTATTTTCTTATATGCGTTTATTAAAATATTTACTATTATGTACCCTTACATATTTTATTCCATTTTTTCATTGTTGTCTTTAGAAAAATACAAAAATATAAAAAAAGAATGCAAAAAACTGTATACACATAGTAATCTATAGAACATTTCAATATATAAACTACAAACTAAAGTCCATTTTTCTATTATTTAGATTACAATTATTATTTCATCACAGTCATAAAATGAAACCTCAATCAGCGGAGTTCTTTATGTAAACGAAGGAATAGACCCCCTTTTAAAAGGGGAATCTGTTTCCAGACGTTATTATTAATATTTACCGTAAAATGAATTAGCCTTCATTCGCCCATCATTTTCCATAATCATTTCTTCCAAAATCTTTTGCTTATCTCGAATATGCTGCGCTGCCTTAATAATGAATGGGCTTACTTCTGCTGCAACTTGTGCACGTCTTTCTTCATCTAGTGTCATCATCCAACGATTTAACATCTCACTCTTCTCAGCAAACTCTTCATCTGACACTTGTAATTCACCGATTTCATTAAAACAGCTGACAAACGTTCGATAAATATCATTGTTCATTTTCAAGTGCTCCACGGTAACCGTCTATTAAATCTTGTAACACTTGTACAATCGCATCAATGTCTTTTGCTTCACGCGTTACTTTCATCGTTTGAATTTGAATGCTAATCCAATCGTATAAACCAAATAGACCGTCATATAAATCTTTTGAAATATCAGGATTTAATTGAAGCTTCAACTCTTCAAATATACGTTCTAACTTTTCAAGAAGGTCGTCTCCTTCTTGAAGTTTAAATGTATTTAAAAGTTCTTCTAATTTACGAAACTCTACGATACATCTTTCATAAATAAATATTGTATTTTTAATCGGATTACTCGTCATAATATCATTTTGCATATAACGTTGCCATGCTTGCATATAATCACTTCCTCAACTTTCATTAATCATCACTTTTGGTTTTTGTCATTGCTTTGATTGTCTGCAGCTGACTATCAAGCAATGCTAGCTGGCTTTCCAACTTTGCATATTTATCAATAATTGATTCTTGTTTTTTCTTATTAATTGTATCAATATCTTGAATTTTTCTCTCTAAATCAGTCACTTGCTTTTCAATACTTTTAGAGCGTTTTCCGATAATCCCTTCATCTCCAAAGATTCCCTCAAGCTTTTTATCTATATCATGACCAATACCATTAAAGCCAAAGAAAAATTGTTTTGTAGATTCTGGATTCTCTTTAAAAGCTATTTTCAATTTTTCTTCATCAAGAGTCATATTTCCTGTTTTATCAATTTGAATTCCAAAAGAAAATAAATACTTATCATCTTGTGAAAATTTAAAAATGCTTGTCATTGCATTACTGATAGCAAATGAAACATTATTCCCTTGCATTACTCCATTTTCACCAGAAAATAAATCTAAACTTTTAACAGCGTTATTATACTCATCTTTCATTTTTTTGATTAAATCTATCGAATTTTTTATATCTGAATCTTCGATAGTTAATTTAATTGGCTCTGTAGTTACCTTTTCTAAGTTAATAGTTAATCCTGGAATTGTATCAATCTTATTTGTTTTACTAGTTCCTTTAATTCCGTTTATTGTATACTCAGCATTTATCGCTCCTGTCACTTGATGTGCAACAACATTCGTTCCATCCGGATTTTTCGCAGAAGTAACTAACCCTATATTTTGTAAAAAACCATTGGCGCCATCCGTTAATTTCAGCTCTCCAGTTTCTCCTGCAGTAGTCGATGTGAAAAATAGTTGATCCCCTAATGTGTATACTGATGCACCATAATTCCCATTATTTATCTTATTGACAAGATCTTTATACGTCATATCTTTTGAGATTTTAACTTCTTTTCCATTTATCTGAAATACATCATCTACTCCAAGTTTTAAATCTAAACTAAACTTTTGCTCCGTACCTTCAGGAGTTTTTGGGGGAGTAAGTGGAGCTGTAGTTATTTGATGCCTTTCTGCTACTCGCTCTACTGTAATTGTATATGTTCCAGGAATTGCAGCAGCATCCGCCTGTGCTGTCATAAAACCATCTTTGGATAAAGTTGTTTTCTTTTCATCACCTTTAAATGTGTTTAAATCTTTGAATACTTGCACAAAATTTGCAAACTCTTTTTTCATGCTCGCATAAACTTTGTTTTCATTTGTTAACGTTTGTTTTTGTGTAGTGTATGGTGATTTTTTCATTTCCAATGCTTGTAACTCTAAATCTACTAACTTCTTTGTATCTATTATGTTATTTCCTAAATTCCATATTTGCTGTCTGTCACCATAATTAGATATTGTCCCTGCCATATTTTTCACTCCTTATCATTTACATGTAATCTAAAATACTCGTTTTACTCATCGTACTAACAGCTTTTAATGTTGCTTCGTATGTTGCGTTTATATAAGCTAAATCAGAAATTGCGACAGCTAAATCAACATCCTCAATTTCTTTACGGTTTTCTTGAAGTGCTACATTTTGCTCGTTTAAAATTGTTTTAAACGTCTCCATTGTGTTCATTGTCGAACCAACTTCAGTTGTACGGTTAATGATGCCATCTAAGTTTTGCTTATTTCCTTCCAATAACGGTTTTAATGCTTTTTGGTCACCGTTTTTCATCGCTTCACTCATCTGTTTTAACGTTTTTATAACCGGGGATAATAATGCTTCTCCGTTACGGAACGCTTTGAATTCATAACCGTCATTTAATTGCCAGTTCACATCATTTTTTCCACCTTGGTACGTACCATCTTCTGTAAATGGCGGATTTTTTGCACTATCACCACCGAAAATATAACGACCTTGTTCTTTTGTATTCGCTAAATAGACGACCTGTTTTAAAATTTGATCAATCTCTACACCAATAGCCTGCAATTCTTTTTCACTATTTGTCCCATTTAATGCTTGTACTGTTAATTGGTCTGCTCTTGTTAAAGATTTCAAAACACCTTGTAAAGTATTTTCAGTTTGTGTTAATACATTTTTTGAATCCGCTATATCTTTCTGCATTTGCTCCATATTTGCCAATGAATGTTGAATCGCAAATGATTTACTTGCTGCAAGTGGATCTTCACTCATAAGAAGGTTTTTCTTCCCTGAGGTTACTTGATTTCGGTGGTATTGCTGTTGCACATTTAAATCCATCAACTGATTCTTTGCCCAGTTTGCATTTTGAAATGTAGATACTCTCATTTCTATCTCCTCCTTAAATATTTCCAATTACCAACTATACATGACTACTCCTTATCTAATAATCGAAAACAAACTATCAAACACTTCATTCATAGTAGTTATAGCTTTAGAATTCGCCACGAAGTACTTCTGGAAGGCCATTAAATTAACCATTTCTTCTTCCATATTTACGCCCTCGATGCTCATCTTTTCTTGCTGGATACCTTCTAATAAATCCTTATGAATATTTTGATATGCATTTACTGAACTTTTATCAGAGGCTACACCAACTAAAAATTGATCTAAGGCTTGCTTATATGTAAGTCCATCCTTATAGCCTTTATCTGTAATAGCCGCAAGGTTGTTGGCAGTTTCAGCCGAAATTTTCATTTTTGAAATATCTTTTATAAAATCAGGATTCAATTCAAGCTTCTTCGCATCTTCTCCTACAAAAAACTCTTTCTTCATAGTATTATTCACTTGTTTTTTTAACGAATTTACAAACTCATTCAGATTATCTTTATAATTTGTAATCTTTGCTTTCGTATCAATTGCCGATAAAATTGTTCCACCACTTAATGGGATATCTGTTCCAGATATTTGTACAGACATTGGCTTTTTATCCTTCTGTAATTGAAGTGGGTATGTATCTTGACCATTTACAGTTAAAACACCATTCATCCTAACACTTGCAATATTAGGATTTGTAGCTTCATACGATACTTCTATATCTGCATACTTAGACATTTCTGTCATAATACGATCACGTTCATCTAATAGTTGATTTGGTACTTGTGTACCTGCTTGCCCAATTTTATGATTCGCTTCTGCTAAACTAGCAGCAAGTCGATTAAATTCATTAACATGCGCTTCAATATCTTCTGTCGTCTGTGCTTCCACTGTATCTAAGTTTTTCGCAAGACGACTTACTTGACTTGTGAACTTCCCCGTTTCAGCAATTAATGTATCGTAGTAATTTGATTGCTCCGGATTTTTTGCAACTTCACGAAAAGCATTGAAAAACCCATCCATTAAACTAGATAATGAATTTTTACCTGTCGTTCCTACCATAGACTCTACTCGCGACAAAGTAGAATTCATATATGCATAGTAAGAGAACTGTGACATTTGATCATTATATTGCTTTGTCTTCACTTCATCTGTAATACGATCAACACCTAACGTTTGTACACCATACCCTATTCTTTGTTCTGGTGCATACCCTTTACTTCCTCCAGCAGATCCGTAATTCACCATTTGACGAACATAACCCGGTGTATGAATGTTAGACAAGTTTTGTTTCGTTGTTTGTAACCCCATTTGAGCCGCTAACATACCCGATAGCGGTGTATTATAATCAGATAATCTCATAAAGCTTCACTTCTCCTTTACAATAGTTCATTCATAAAGATTTGCGAATTATTGTTTCGCTCTAAGTTATATTCAGAAACAGAATCCACAATACTTTCTGTAGTTTTTAATAGTACGTTTAAGTAATATTGATTTTTCAAAAGAATCATTTTTACATTCTCTTCTAATTCAGTTACGTTTTTTTGTAATTCTTCCATTTTTTCAATTTCTTCTTGAGAAAAATACGAAAATAACGCACTTACACGAAACGATTCAACCCCTTGTTCTTTGCAGAACTGAACAACCATTTCTTCAAATGAGCTTGATAACCCTTTTAAACCATCAATGTACTGTAATTGCTCTACTTGCAACTTTTGAACTGCATTTACATTTTTATTTTTTAAATTCTCATATATTTGCTCTCCAAGCGCTTGAATATTTTCATACGCTTTTTGAATAATAACGAGTTTTTCATATAATTGTATGTACATATAGCTTCCTTCCTTTTACAAGACTAAATTCACAATTAAACCATGGATTTCTCCAATTTGATTTAACATTTCTAAATGTCCTGTTTTCGTATTAATTAAATTCATAACATCTTCTAATTCATTCAATCCCATTTCTGCCTGTTTCACAATCGTCATTTTCTGTGAATATCCGTAACGCGGGTGACGAGACATGACATCTTTATACTGCAATACATTATCCACGTAAAAATTCAAAAATGATTTTACTGTATTTTTGTATTCCATTACATTATCAAGCGTTAATTCCATTTCAATTTTCTCTTTAATTTCTCCAATATTATCGACAAACGCTTCCATTTGTTCTAGTAATTTATCTTTTTTCGGATCTGCATGCAAATTATCCGAAAATGCAAGTCCTGTCCTGACATTTGCTTCTTTCGGCATTTGAGTAGCAGGCGGTATATGCGATAAAATTGGATTATGCGAGATAGAACGTAGCATATATATCACCTATTTATTTTTTTTATTTCTTCCTAAACTTAATCGTAAAATCCAGTTATTTATAATTATACTCTGAACAGTAATATTTTGCAGTTATTTTTTATAAAAGATATGTTACAATTTAGCATGAGGTGGCACAATTCTATGAATATTTTCCTTTGTGGTTCAAATCAATTAACAGCATTAGATCAAGAAGAAATTAAAAAATTTTTAACTGACTATGCTCACAAACATAAAATTTACATATTATGTTATAAATCTATTGAAAATGAGGTTCTTCGTTTTTTCGTTGAGAATGAAAGACTCGCTCAAAATTTATGCCTTTACACGCTGCAACCATTGCAAGCAATAACAGATGAATTTCAAGAAGTCGTTGATTACTTAAAAAAACACGGAGCCGAATATGTTGCTTTTGATCATCCTTCTGACTCCATTTACCGATCAGATTATATGTTTTTTGTTAAACAAATTATTGAAGACACTGATTTAGTTCTTTGTTTTTATAATGGTGACAAACATACATCTGTCATCCCTGTCGATGTTGCAAAAGAAGCAGGTATTGATGCTGTCATTTATGATTTACCAGGATTACATGAAAAGCAAACGAAAAAAAGCTTTGAACAAAAAATTCGTATGATGTAAAGGGGGAGGCACAATATCATTATTGTGCCCATTGTAAATATGATAATTGAACAAGATTACGATCATTTTATAGCGAGTTTTAAACAACAATTCAATATGGACATCGCTTCATATAAACAAGATAGAATGCGCCGTAGAATCGATGCTTTCATTTCGAGAAAAGGCTTCGAAAACTACACTAATTTTTTAAACAAATTACGCGCTGATCAAAATTTATTTTTAAATTTTATTGACTATATTACAATTAACGTTTCAGAGTTTTTTAGAAATAAAGAACGATGGCAAACTTTAGAGTCGAAAGCACTACCAAAATTACTCGAACAAAATAGCGGAAAATTAAAGGTATGGAGTGCCGCTTGCGCTGCTGGTGAAGAACCATATACACTCTCTTTAATTTTATCAAAACATCTAGCTCCATTTCGTTTTGAAATTCAAGCAACAGATCTTGATTTTCATATTTTAGAAACCGCAAAACGCGCTCAATATACAGAACGTTCGTTAAAGGAATTACCTACTGATTTGAAAGAACGTCATTTCACAAAAGAGAATGATCTATATTCATTGCATCAAAACATTAAACAAAACGTCTCGTTTAAACAACACGACCTTTTAATGCAGTCATTCGATACAAATTATGATTTGATTATTTGTCGTAATGTAATGATATATTTCACAGAAGAAGCAAGAATAAAACTTTACGAAAAATTTAGTCGTTCTTTACGAAAAGGCGGTGTACTATTTGTTGGTAGTACGGAACAAATTTTAACACCCGAACGTTACAATCTTCAGCGATTTGATACATTCTTCTACGAAAAAATATAAAAGAGGTCGTCACAATGGAGTGACGACCTCTTTTACATAACTCGAATTAAAATAATACCGACAATCCATATGAAGAGAAAAAGAAACGTCATAGACCATTTATGTTCTTGCATCGTTTGTTTCAATGCCTGTGATAATTGTGTCATGTTCATTTCCGCAAGCGCTCTCCATACACTTACATCCCGATCTTTAGCAATGCGGTCTGTAACGCTAATTAAAATCGTTTCGTTAGACAATTTCGTTATATAAGCAGTAATAACCGTTACCATCAAATTTATATTTCCTTCTGAGGAATCACTTTCCACTCTAGAGATGAGTGCACTTACATCTAGTAAAGGAATATGTACTTTTCTACCAAATGATAGTTGTACTTCAGCGAAATCATATGTTCCATCTAACAAAGGAAGTTCTTTTATGTGCGCCTGCTTAATAAGTCCTTGTAGGCTTCTAATTACTTGTTCAAACACTTTTTCTGATTGCTTTCCTTCTTGAGATAATGTATGTAACTTTTTAAAAAGTTGTAACACCGTATCCATCTCTTTAGAAAGTATTTCCTTCATAATCTTTCCATCACTTAAACTTGCAAGTAAAATACCTATTTCATTATTTTTCGAAATAATTTTAGACTGTCCAGTAAACACTAAATTGCTACGCTTTCGTTCTTTCTGGATTTCATGTTCCGAAATAGCTGCAGGCTGTTTTAATGGTTGTAGCGTCTTATCTTCAATTGTCGTACGTTTAATCTCCATTTAAGCGCCTCCACTACTATGAAATAATTAGCCCCATTCTTTATTACTCTTTAAAACTAAAAACAGTACGAATAAACCTGACATGATAGTAAATACATCCGAAGCTTGTACTCCCTGTTCACCTTTTTCTTCTTCCTTGTCTTTCGTTTCTTCTTTTTGTTCTTTCTTTTTAGAGACAACTTGTTTGTTATTTTTCTCTTTTTGGTCCTTCGCCTTATGTACTTCCTTGTTGTCTTCGAACGGCTCTTTTATAACGTAAGTAAATTCCTCTTTCTCTTTCAACGGTTCTTTTATAAACTTATTTACTTTCTCATCTTGCTTCGGAATTTGAACAACTGGCAATTTTTCTTCTGGAAGCGGGTTTTTGATTTTCAAATCTTCTTGCTTCTCATTTTCTTTCTTATCTTCTAATTCATTTTCTAGTTTATTATCTAATTTATCTTCTTTCTCTTCTATCTTTTTATCATCTTCGTTTTTTGGCGCCAAAACAGAAATGGTATATTCACTTTCTTCAACAAGTTTATTACCTGCTGCATCTATTATCTCTACAAGTAATTCGTATGATCCAGCCGGCAATGCTTCTGTTATTTCAAATACTTTTTGCCAATCCATATCATGCTTGTTGTAGTCTAATAAAAACGAAAGCTCTTTATTTTCTTTCCCTTTTAATGTAACGCGCACTTCTTTTACAACCGATTCTATATCTGACGCTTTTACTCGTATATGTATAGAATCTCCCTGTTTTCGTTCAACTAAGTTCTCTTTTACTTCATCAATAGTAACTTTCTGTAACTTTGGCAATTCTTTATCTATAGTTGGCGTTTCATTTTTAATACGAATGAGCGGGACTTTCACTTCATTTTTTATGAGCTCTTCTTTCTCATTCTCTTTGTAACTTTGAACGAGCTGAAGATTCCAATCACCTTGCAAATCAAAATCCCCTGCTTTATAGTTAGCAACCCAGATCTTCGTTTCTTCATCATACTCAAAAGATAGTATTCTTTCTTGCGCATATTGCTCGCCATTTTTTTGTAACTGCAATATACCTTTCATGCTTTGAATGTTTTTCACATTTGGTTCTACAGCAATTCGCACTTCTTCGCCAACTTTAAGCTCCGGCTTATTTACTGTAATAATTCCTTGTTCTGTTTCTATCTTTCTTTCATTCAATTGTTTATTTACTACTTCTTGTTGCTCTGCTTCTTTTTGTTTCTCTTCATCTTGCTTCGTTTCCACTTGTTCTGACGATTCTTGAGATTCCTTATTTTCTTCTTGTACATTCACTTCATTTATTTTTTGATCTGACTCAATTTGTTCCTCAGCCTGACTTTGCAAGGGGAAGAACAAGCACACATGTATGCATAGCCAACTCATTAGAAAAAACTTTACGTTTTTCATCTACTAGTTCAAACTCCTATTTCAATGCCTTATAGTGATTTCGTCACTTTTACTCCAAAAAATCCATCTACATTTACAAGTTCACCATACGCCACTAATACATCATTTACATAAATACGAATCGGTTCATCAATATCCTCATCTAGTACAACTGCTTCATTTTCTTGTAAACTTAATATATCTTGAATCGTTTTCACTGTACTTCCAAATACAAATTTCACGTTCATTTCTACATTTTGTAGAATGGACGTGTCCATATATACTGGTTCCATTTGTTTTACTTCTTTAAATTCAATAGGTTGCACAACTGGTTCTACAATTTTTTCTTCTTCAATTTCTTCTGTGGCAATCTCTTCTTCTTCCACCATCGGATACAGAAGTCGCCTTACCATTTCTTTCGCTTCGGAAATTGGCAAAATTTGATACATCTTCGATTGAAGCAAATCGCCAATTTCAAGATTGAACGTAATTTGAACGAGTTCGTCCACTTCCATTGACTCTCCCAAATATTCCATTTCTTCTTTTAACGTTACAAATTTAACATTTGGCGGCGTCATGTCCATTTTTTCTTGAAACATTTCTGACATCGCCGTAGCAGCATGACCCATCATTTGGTTCATAATTTCTTTAATACCGCTCAGTTCTAATTCAGTAAGCTCTTTTTCTGGGTCAACTTCCCCTGTTCCCATCATCATTAAATCTACCATTGTTAAGGCAACATCTTTCGTAAATACAAATACATTCTCATTCTTTAGCCCTTCAACAAAGTCGACATTTAAAATAACAAATGGTACTGGTACTCCATCATAATGACGAACATTGATTGCTTCTACATTTGGTGTACTAATTGAAACTGGCTGATTTAAAAGTGTTGACAATACTGTTGAAGCGGAACCAATTGAAATATTTGCAATTTCACCAAGAACATCTTTCTCTTCTTGTGTTAAATGCTCTTTTTCAATTTTTTCTTCTACAATCTCAGTTTCCACTACTTCTGCTGGTTCGTCTGTTTCTTCTACTCCACCAGATAATTGCATTAATTTATTTACCATTTGTTTCGCATGCTCAACTGAAACAATTTGTACAAGTTTAGAGTTTACAAGATTATCTATCTTTAAATCAAACGATACTTTAACAATCGTATGATTCCCATCGATTTCAGAGATTTTCTCCATTTCTTCTGATAACTTTACAACTTTAATCGTCGGCGGAGACATATCTACTGTATCTTGGAAGAATTCCGACATAGATGTAGCTGCGAATCCCATCATTTGATTCATCGCTTCTTGTACAGCACTTAGCTCTAATTCACCAAGTTCTTTTCCGTCCTCGACTTCACCTGTTCCCATCATCATTAAATCAGCAATGGACAATGCAACATCTTGCTTAAGAACAAGAAGGTTTTCCATATCTAATCCTTTTGTAAAATGAATGTTTAATACAACATGTGGAACTTCGACATCTCTTGAATCATATAAATCTACCAACTCTATACGAGGAGCAGTAATGCTTACTTGCCTATTTAAAATTGTTGATAATACAGTCGAAGCTGAACCAAATGATATATTTGCAATTTCGCCAAGAATATCGCATTCTTGGGGCGTTAAATGCTCATTTTCTTTTTCTAGCACAATCGTGCTCGTATCCCCTTTTGTGTGTTGCTCAGGCATTTTCCCTGCCTCCTCATTTCTGTTTTTCTATCAAATAATATAAACTCTTATTTTATTTTAGCAAACTCATTAGTATAAAACGTTACTATGTATCCCATTATTAGATTCGTAACGATTAGCCAAAAAGCTCCCCAATTGTATACAAGTGGGGAGCTTTCCTTCATTCCTATTATAAACCTTCTGGGTTTAAAATGAGGACCACTCGTCCATCACCGAGAATCGTCGCACCAGAGAAATAGTTAGAACTCTCTGCAAAGAAGTCACCTAATGACTTTAAGACTATTTCTCTTTGACCGATAATTGTGTTTACAATAAGTCCATAGCTGCGATGTGTGTTACGAACAATTAACACAGGAACCATTTGACCATCATATGACGCAAACGCCTCATCTACTGTTTTTTCACCAAATACAGTACTTAAATGTTTCACTTCAATAATTTGATTACGATAATTTAATACATCTTTTCCTTGTAAGGATTGGATGTCTTCTCTCTTAATTCGAATTGCTTCAACGATATTTCCAAGAGGTAAAGCATAACGCTTATCATTCGTTTGAACAAGCATAGATTGAATAATAGATAACGTTAATGGAAGTTCAATTCTAAATGTACTTCCCTTTCCTTCCTCAGAATCAATAATTAAATGTCCACCTAAACTATGAATCGTATGTTTTACAACATCTAATCCGACACCGCGTCCTGAAAGATCTGATACAACTTCAGCTGTACTAAATCCCGGTTGGAAAATAAGATCAAACACTTCACGATCTGTTAATCTATTCGCATCTGCTTCAGTTACAACGCCATTTTTAATCGCTTTTTCTAATACTTTCCCTTTATTAATACCGTTTCCATCATCCGTAATTTGAATAACGACATGATTTCCACTATGAAAGGCTTCTAATTTAATCGTACCTGTCTCATTTTTACCTGCATCACGTCGTTTTTCAACAGTTTCAACACCGTGATCGATTGCATTTCGAATTAAATGAACGAGCGGATCACCGATTTCATCAATAACAATTTTATCTACTTCAGTATCTTCACCTGTAATTTGTAAATCGATTTTTTTCCCTAAATCTTTCGCTAACATACGTACCATACGCGGGAAACGATTGAACACAGTTTCAATCGGCACCATACGCATATTTAATAGTACATTTTGAATATCTTTTGAAATATCGCCTAATCGATTTAAATGTTCAATTAGCTCCTTGTTTTGAATCGTTTGAGCCAATTCATCAATGCGCCCACGTTCAATTACACTTTCTTCAAACATATTCATTAATCTTTCGATTTTCTCTAATTGAACACGAATTGAACGATTCTCCACTTTAGCATTTTTCGTTTTTGTAGTACTTTTAGCTGGCATAGCACTTGAAGGTTGATTCGTTGCCTCTATTGGTGATTCTACCTGCGTAGCCACAGCTGGTTGTAGCTTTCCTTCTACTTGCACAACTTCTTGTGTAACGACTTTTTTAGAAGCTACTTCCTTCGATATAGGTTCTCCTTGCTTTACTTCCACTTTCTCAATTTCAGAAACATGAAGTACTACTTGTTTCAATTCTTCTATACTACAATCAGTATCCATAAATACTGTAAATTCAAATCCGAAAGCATCTGCTTCAATTTCTTCAATACTCGGAGCTGTTTTTTGTATATTCCCTACATTTTGCAATGCTTCAATACACATAATAGCACGTACCGCTTTTAAAATTGCTTGCTGTTCAACTGTTATATGCACTTCATGCGAAACTGCATCATCGGTGTCTATATGATTTTGCTCTATATGTTCCGTAGGAGTTTCTACATTGCCGTTCAATAATGCTTCTAATTTCTGTTTAGTTGAGGCTACATCAATATTGCCCATTCCACCTTGTTGCACATCTGCAACCATCTTCTCCAAATTATCAATGCACTCAAAAATCACATCAATAATATCCGCATTTACAACTATATTTCCATGACGAATTTCATCTAACACATTTTCCATCTTATGCGTTAAATCAGCCATTTCCGTAAATTCCATGCTCGCAGACATACCTTTGAATGTATGAGCGGATCGGAATATTTCTCCTACAACATCCATATCAGCAGGATTTTGTTCTAACACTAGCACATTTTCATTTAGCGACTGTAAATGTTCTTCTGACTCTTCGAAAAATATATTTAATAGATCTGTTTGCATTTTTATCCCCTACCTGTCTAACAAACATTTCATTTATGTATAACAATTTAGTGTTTTACAATGAGAAAAAAGGGGGCCACACGTCGATCCGCTATCACTGTTTTGATTCCTTGTGGCACCCCTTCTATATTAACTATTTGCTACTTTTGTTAAAGCTTCAATTACACGATCCGCTTGGAATGGCTTTACAATAAAGTCTTTTGCCCCGCCCTTAATTGCATCTAATACCATACCTTGTTGTCCCATTGCAGAACAAATAACAACCTTTGCACTTGAATCAATTTTAATAATTTCTTTTAATGCTTCAAGCCCGTCCATTTCTGGCATAGTAATATCTAATGTTACAATATCAGGTTGAAGTTCTTTATACTTTTGAATTGCTTCTACCCCATTCTCTGCTTCGCCAATAACTTCAAATTCAGCATTACTTTTTAATAAGTTTTTAATCATCGTTCGCATAAACATCGCATCGTCTACTACTAAAATTTTATGTGCCATTCTTTTTAATTCTCTCCTTCTATGTATAAATATATCTTAATATTTCACCTTATCATTCTCACTCATTATACAAAATAAAATGATAAAATTTAATATTTTTTTAAAAGAATTTTCGTGTTTTTATTATTTTATTATTAAAATAATAATATACTACTCTTTTATATAAATAACAACGCGACGGTTTTTTTCCCAGTTTTGCGGTGAATCATTTGGTACAATTGGCTTTGTGTCTGCATATCCTACCGCAGCTAGCCTTTTATCGTCCACATTATACACTTCAATTAAATGGTGAATCATATTTGCCGCTCGTGCTGAAGATAACTCCCAATTAGAAGGGAATTTCTCGTTATGAATAGGTCTACTATCTGTATGTCCCTCTACAACAATTGGGTTAGGTACGGATTGAAAAAATCCAACTAATTGACTTATTATCCCTTTCGCTTCGGGCTTAACGTTCGCATCGCCTGTATCAAATATTAAATTATCTACTATAACGACGCTTACCCCTGTATCCTCTCGATATACATTCACTTGACTAATACCATTATTATCTACATATGCTTTTAACTTCTTATATAATTCATCCATTCTCTTTTTTGAAATCATTTTTTCATCATTTTTTTCATGTGAAATATCCGGTATTGTATTTTCCATTACTTTTGCATCTACTTGCCCCGTATCACTAAACTTTTCAAGCATCTTTGACAATTTTACTGCATCTTGCTTTGATGTAGCAACTAGTAATACAAAGAAAGTTAATAATAACATCGTTAAATCTGTAAAAGTCGTCATCCAACGAGGCGATCCCTTTTGCGGTCCTTTACTCATCATACCACTCCTTGAAATATTAGGCTGCTCCTTTTACCTTTTTTACCTTTGTTTCGTATACGTATGTATCCAGTTTCAACTTTAATTTAGAAGGGATTTGTCCACGATACAATTCTGAAATTGCTTCTATTACAAACTTCTTCTCTGTATATAAATCTTCAATACCACGATATACTTTTTCCGCAAGAGGGATTGCAATCATATTCGCAAGTACAGACCCATATAATGTCGTTAACATCGCAACTGCCATTCCTGTACCAATTTGCGATGTATCTTGTAAGTTTTGGAGCATAATGATAAGACCGATTAACGTACCAATCATTCCCCAAGCTGGAGCAAAATCACCAATTTTATCTAATAATGCTGCTCCTTTTCTTAACTCATACACTTCCGTTTCAATATCTTTCAATAACACTTCTTTTAATTCATCTTCATCGTAACCGCTTAACATTAATCGAATTCCTTTTTGAATAAAAGGATTGTCTACTTGCTCTCCATCTACCTCTAAAGAAAGCAAGCCGTTCTTTTTAGACTTTTTCGAAAAATCGACAAACAAATCCGTTAACTGTTCTAAATCTTCTTCTCTTCTATGTAAAACAGTAAAAATGCTTTTCGTATATTTTTTTATTTCTCCAAATCGATATGCCACAACAATTGTCGCTGTTGTTCCCCCTATGACAATTAAAATAGATGAAATATCTAAAAAGTTTTTGAAAGCTTTTATTCCACCGCCACCAAGCATAATTGCCGCTATCACTATAATGAAACCTACTATAATGCCCACTGGGCTAGAAATATCAAACTTCCTTTTTCTTCTTTGTGGTCTAGCTAATACTTGATTTTTCTCTCCCATATTTCTGCCCTTTCCTTTCCATTTTTATATAACATTTTTTTATTTTAATAATACGTTTTCACATATAACATGTATTATACGCTTATCATCTGTTTATCGCAATATACTCATAAAATTGACACATTTCATTTCTATATTAGAATTATGGTATGAATAAATGAGGAGGATCACGATGGAACACAACATTTTACAAGTCATTGCATTAGCAGAAAAACTAAAATATGAAATGCGACATAGCTGGCTTTCCAACGGACGTCAAGAAAGTGTTGCCGAACATACATGGCGGATGTCTCTAATGGCCATTTTAGTTGAACCTTATTTGGATCAAAAAGTAAGTATTGAGAAATTACTTAAAATGGTTATTATTCACGACCTAGTCGAAGCCGAAGCTGGTGATATTCCTGCTTTTGATACAATGAATAGTCACGAATTACAGCTACAAAAACAAAAAAATGAACTGGAGGCTATTTTAAATATTAAACAAACGTTAACAGGTTCTCTCGGCGAGGAATTATATGACTTATGGATGGAGTTTGAAGCGAAAGAAACGTACGAAGCAAAAGTTGCTAATGCACTCGATAAACTTGAGGTAAAAATTCAGCATAACGAAGCTGATATTGATACGTGGCTACCAATTGAACATAAAATGACGTTCCAAGTAGCAAAGCATACAAACTTTGATTCTTTCTTATCTAAATTACAAAAAATTATTGAACAAGATGGAGAAAAGAAGTTAATTGCTGCCGGCATTGATGTTGAGGCATGCAAGCAATAATGAAATAAGACACTCAACAAGAGTGTCTTATTTCATTATTGTTGATATAGCCTGCTTATAAATAAGCTGTTGTTTTCCATCCACTAAGATTAAAACTGTAAATTTATCCACTCCAACAACTTCTCCTATTATTCTAACGCCACTCTTTAAGAAAATTGTAACTGTACCTTTTTCTTCTTTTATTTGTTTATACAATTCTTCCTGTAAATGTTCCAATTACTGTCCTCTCCTTTCTGTGAAACATCTTAATATAAAAAACTATAAATTTTTTATTTATGCACTTTGTCTTTTATATTCATAAACTTATTAATAAGTATATCTAAATCACGACTAAATAACAAAACTTTATCATGATCCAATCCGTGTCTCGCAACAAGTTGAATTAACTCTTTCTTTTTGTTTTCTATTTTATTTTTTAATTGTCCCATCTCCATCTCTATACTAAAACTCCCTTTTCCCATAATATTACTTGTAAAATTATAGTACATATTCTCTCATAAAAAAATAAGAAAATGGTTTTTTTTACAATTTTTTATTTTTTATGCCTAAATTATGAATTACGTAAAGGTTTATTTACAAATCACTAACATGCAATCCTAATGAATCTACAGGCATTTGTCTAATTATAAATGAGACTGGCTCGTTTTCTATACAAAAAACATACTGTATATAGTAGTCCATGAACCATATAGATTAACTTACTAAAAAGGAGGAAAACATATGAGTTATGGTGGAAGTTGCGCTGGTTTCGGCGGTGGATTTGCTTTGCTTATCGTACTATTCATCCTTCTAATCATCATCGGATGTAGCTGTTGGGGTGGCGGCGGATACGGATATTAATATATCCTATCCTTGAAAAATGAACTAAAAACTATAGAAAAACAGCTCAAATATGAGCTGTTTTTTTCATACTTTCGTATGAATTTATATCCCTCTTATTTGCGATTTCAACTAGCAACATATTGTTTACTATGGAATAAGAAACATTTTTACTAAGGGGGATTACAATGATTAGAGGTCTTTACGAAGCACATTTACCTGTCCGCAACTTAAAAGTATCAATACCTTTTTATGAATCACTAGGGCTAAAATTATATAAAAGAGGAGATAATATTGCTTTCTTTTGGATTAAAGAAAATGAGAGTTGGCTCGGCCTTTGGGAAGGCACAGAATACAAAGTGAATTATCACCCCTCTTTACGACATATCGCCTTTCAAGTAAGTTTACATGATTTAGAAAATGCGATTCATTGGCTAAATCAAAAAGGAATTTCAGCACGAAAAGACTTTGGAATGGAACCAATTGAACCGATTGTTTTTCCGGAATTAGCACATGCAGCCGTATACTTTAACGACCCTGATGGAAATAGTTTAGAATTGATTGCACAATTACCTGTTGGACTTCCCACAGCGGAAAAAGTGTATTTAAGTGAGTGGAAAGAACAAATTCAAACATCGTCATTACATAAGGATTAATCTATTTATGTCAGTTTCTTATTCCACACTTCTTAAAACAAATAAAAACTTCAATAAACTATTTTATGGGCAAACATTAAGTGTACTTGGGGATTGGTTCCATACGGTAGCTTTATTAACATTTGTCTACAGCATAACGGAATCGCCGTTTATGATCGCACTTACTTTTATAAGTAAAAGTTTACCACAGCTTCTTCTTAGTCCATTCATAGGCGGAATTGTAGATCGTTTCTCTAAAAAGAATATTATGATTTTTACCGATATTACACGGGGAATTCTAGTCCTTACATACTTACTCGCAGGCTATAAAATTGAGATTATTTTCATTGCTAATATATGTTTATCTGTACTTTCTTGTTTATTTGAACCGGCTAAACAAGCAACCCTAAAAAATATCGTACACCAAAATCATTTCGTAACTGCTAACTCTCTTTCTAGTACAATTAATGGTTTTATGTCTATTATGGGGGCTTCTTTGGGCGGAGTAATTGCACAATCTTTACATATTGAGTTCGCTTTTTTAGTAAATAGCCTATCATACTTTATTTCAGCCTATTTTATTTATAACATGAGTATTCCTGCTCATGATACTTGTAACAAGAAGAAAGCATTTTTCACTGATATAAAAGGTGGTTATACATACATATTACAAACAAAAATCATTTTAACATTAATTCTTGTCGGCATTTCATGGGGGATTATTGGAGGTGCTTATCAACTACTTCTAACGATCTATGCCGAAAAAATTTTCCATACGAACATTGGGATTTTATATACGGTTCAAGGGGCTGGGCTTATGATAGGAAGCCTTCTCGTTAATCTTTATATATCCCATAATAAAGAAAAAATGAAAAAAGTATTCGGTTGGGCCTACTTATTACAAGGAATTTTCTTTCTCGGATTCATTCTATCCGATCAACTTATTATCGGTATCATTACTTTATTCTGTATGCGCATAGCAGGAGGAATCATCGTTCCACTTGATACGACATTACTTCAAACTTACACACACGAAAATATGATAGGTAAAGTTTTTTCATTCCATTATTCCATTTACGGATCTCTTATTCAGTTATCGATGTTTTTTACAGGAGGGCTGTTAGAAATTCTTTCTCCTCAAATGATTGGCTGTTTATTAGCTACATGCTGTATTTTTGTAAGTTTTATATGGCTGTTCTTGTTTTATCGCGGGGATCTCAGTGAATAATTTAATGATAATCAATACATTTTGATCCCATTCATTATTTGTTTCCCCATAATAAAATTGTTTAAAAATACAAGTCAGATTTTTTAGTTAAAGAGCCTTATATGGCAACACTATTTGAGAAAAAACTAGATATTTATGTTAAAATACAAATAAGTTTGTGAAACATTGCACTTAAATAATAGACTTTAACTAGTTAAACTTGATTAAATAGGAGGGCTGTTTTGGGTATCACATTCTTTTTCATATGTATTATATTAGTGGCTTCTATTCTGCAAGCAAGTACAGGTTTTGGCTTTTCCATAATGGCAACCCCTTTCTTACTTATGTTATTTCTACCACAAGAAGCTATACAAATAAACATTATTTTATCTTTAATTATCTCCATTTCACTCATTTGGAAAATAAGAATGGACGTTGATTTTGTTCTACTGAAAAGGTTTATTTTTGGAAGTATAGTTGGTGTTCCTTTTGGCATTTTAATTTTCATTTCCGTTAACATAAACACTTTTAAATTAGCAGTTAGCATCCTACTCTTACTATTAACATTGTTGCTAATATGCAACGTTAAGGTTAAATCAACACAATCTAGAGATTTCATAGCTGGCGGATTATCTGGTCTTTTAACGACAAGTATCGGTATGCCAGGTCCACCCCTGTTACTTTATTTTACAGGAACTAATACTGAAAAAGAGAAGTTAAGAGCAACTACATTAGCTTTTTATCTGTTTATATATTTCATTAGTCTAGTAACTCAAATACTCTTTACTGGCACAAACAAAACCATTTGGGAATCAAGTTTTTATGCCATTCCAATTGTATTTTTAGGTTTGTTTATAGGTCAAATTATTTTTAAATGGCTTAATCAACGGATTTTTAAAATATTTACGTACATTCTTTTAAGTTGTACAGGGGGTTATCTTCTTATTGAAAGTTTGAACTTGTTATAGAAGATGCTTTAGATCGTGCAATAACAGATATGTTCAAACGAAATTATTGCTGTATTTTCCGGCGGGGTATTCCATATCAAAACTTAAATAACTTTATTGACAGTTTACAATTAGCAATAATCTTTCTTTCATAAGGAAAATATTTCAAATCAAATACTAAATAAAACGATAAAAAGCGGCTATTATGCCGCTTTTACTTACTATTGGCATTTCATTCTCATTTTCTATCACTTTTGTAAAAAATTATTAATTTTTATTTCTATGTACATGATAACAAACAAAATACCTAAGTTCAGAAAGAATAAACAACTTTCTGGCCTTAGGTATTTCTCCTTCTCAAAAAGGCAAACCTGCATCACAGGTTTGCCTCTTTACTCACTTCTTATTTAATCCTTTTTCACTTAAAAACTCTTTCATATGCATTCTTTTTTCTTTAGACATAAACGAACTCATTGATTCCGTCCATGTTACGTTTTTCTTGTTTGATGATCTTTCTTTATAATACGCGTTCATCGTTTCATCATATTCGTTTAGTAATTCATCATATTTTTGTTCATCATATCCATTTTCATGAAGAACTGCTGCTACTGGTAAACGTGGTTTAACTCCATGTTCTTCATCTGGTACACCGACTGTCATTCCGAATACAGGATATACTTTATCCGGTAAATGAAGCAGTTCACTCACTTCTCTCGGATTATTACGAATACCACCAATATAACAAATACCGTATCCTAACGATTCTGCTGCTAGTGCTAAGTTTTGCGCAAAAAGTGAAGCATCTACCGTCGCAACGATAAAGTCTTCTACTCCCTCATGCTTTATCTCTGTACTATGTTTTTCACATGCAATTTCAAGTCGTTTTAAATCTGCACAACAAACAAAAAATGCTGCACAGTCCTTCACATGGCGATTTCCGGATAGCTCTGCTAGTTTAGCCTTTAATTCCTGATCTGTTACATATATAACAGAATACGCCTGTACAAAATGTGATGAAGCTGCATGTTGCGCAGCATGCACCATCTTTTCTACTACATCTTTCGGAATTGATTCTTCTTTATATTTACGAACTGAAACATGTTGCTCCATCTTATGTATGATCTCATTCATGAAAATCACTCCTTTTTTCTCTTCATAATGAAAAATTAACATATCTTTTTCAATTTTCACAACTTATAAGCACAAAAAGAGCAATTCTTTTTGAATTGCCCTTTTTTAAAACGTTTATCGATACGGTAAATGAAATTATAATTATCTTATTACGCCGTTTTCAAAACTTTAATACCTTTTACGATATTCCAAATGAAGTAGTAAATTCCTACAAGAATGAACACTGCATATGTGATAGCCATTCCAATTCCAGCACCGTCAGATTGATTGAAACCTAAACCGTACATGCCTGATACTGCTAGTCCTCCAAATAAGATTGCGTATGGGAAAACATGTGACCAAAATGCTTTTTTCGCGTGATACTTCACTTCATCTTCTGCAACAAAGTACACGATAATTGGTAGTAAAAATGGTGCAAAAAAGATACTAAAGTAACATAACGAAGATAAAATATTATTTCCTTTCATCCGATTCACCTCTAAATAGTTTTTGTTACCTTCATTATGTCAGGAAATCATTCTAGAAACTATCGCTTTACCTTTCACGAACGTGACATATTTGTAAGATTTTCCTCAAACTAAATCCCGCCTGAGTTTCAGACGGGATCACTTTCACTATATTCGATTCATAAACCAATACTGTGTAATTGCTAAATATTCTCGTACATTCGATGGAATGATGATTGGTTTCGGTGTTTTTGCCGGAAGACCTTCTAATTGTAAACCTTGTTTGGCCGCTATTTTTTTCGCTCTAAACATGTGAAAATCGTTTGTTACGATCATACCTTTTTTCATATCGGCTGGAATTAACGGTTTTGAGAATGTAATATTCTCATCTGTACTCGTAGATTTGTCCTCCATTATAATGCGGTCTTCTGCGATATTTTGTTTTATTAGTCCTTGTTTCATTGCTAATGCTTCTGAAATGTCTTCGCCTTTTCCTTGTCCTCCAGATACGATAGCGATTGTTTTCTCATGTGATTTTAAATATTCAGCTGCTTTATCAATACGATATTGCAATGAATAAGATGGTTTCGTCCCATTTACTTTCGATCCTAGTACAATTATGTAATCAGCATCGTATGTTGCATTCATATGCCCATGCTTATAAATGTGATATTGTAAAAACCCCGCATACACGGCGCAAATCATTATAACAACTAAAATGCCCTTCATTATTTTCTTCTTTCTCATATTCATATACTCCTATTTTCTTTTACTTCCTTCATGATAATATCCATTTATTTGTTTGTATACAGACAAATTCCAATAAACCCTAATTTATCCTCTGAAAGGTAATATTTATATTACTTTCGGGAATAGTAAGTACAACTTTACACGAAGGAGTGTCTCTATTGCTTCTCTTTTTATGTAACGTGTCGTTCTTTTTCATCTTATTTTTGCTATCGCTTAAGTTACTCGGTAAATCCGCGTTAGCGCAACTAACTCCTCATGATTTTGGGGCTATAATTTTTTTATCTTATTTAGCTTTCCAGGCCATACCCGTCTCTGGTGCTTTACAAGCATTTCTCGGTATGGTTGTTATCACATGTTTACATTTACTCCTTACAAAATTAAGCCTATTCAACAAACTAAATCGTTTTATTCTCGGACACCCTATCATTTTAATTAAACATGGTGATATTATTTTTGAGAACTTACAAAAAAGTAGATACCCCATTGCAGAACTGCTTTCTAATCTTCGCGTTGCAGGATATCCAAGTGTTCATGAAATTGAATACGCTATTTTAGAAGCGAACGGCGCTATTAGTATTTTACCAAAAAGAGAACTTGTACCATTAACTCCAAAAGATTTAAACATAGATGTTAAGTATGCTGGATTACCAATTGCACTTATCGTCGATTCACAAATTCAATATGATAACTTAAAGTTAATACATAAAGATGAAAAATGGTTATATAAAGAATTAAAAGAAAAAGGAATTACAAATATTAAAAACGTTGCCTTTGCTTCTGTTCAAGAAACGGATGGATCTTTTGCTATTAGTTTAAAGGAATAAGAAAATCCCCTTAATTGCTTAAGGGGATTTTTTATCATATCGCTTCTTTCTCTCCTGCCATATTTAATGGAACAGGATGTTTCATACGATTCATCGTAAATACGATAATCGCTGTCATTACTTCTGCAACTGGCATAACGAGCCAAATTCCATTTATACCAAATAGTTTCGGCATAATCCATAACAATGGAATAATAAATAGTAATCCTCGGCTCATTATAATAAGTACTGATTTCTTCGTTTGTCGCACTGATTGGAAGTACTCTCCATACACAATGTTATAACCTAAAAATACGTATTGGATAAAGAATAAACTAATACCTGTTAAGGTTAACTCCAATAATTCTGGAGATTGAACATCAAATAAACCAATGATATATTTCCCGAAGAATAATCCGACAATTATCGCAACGCCTCCAAGGACAACTGCAATTTTCACAGCAAACTTCAATCCTTCACGAAGTCTCTCTGATAAATTTGCCCCGTAATGGAAACTAGCAATTGGCTGTAATGCTGCTCCAACACCAAAGAATAATAGTAATGTCATTGCATGAATACTATTCACCATCGCATAGGAAGCTACTCCTACTTCTCCTGCATATTGGACAAATGCGATATTAAAACCAATCGTTACGATTGCAACCGTACTTTCTGCTGTAAAACTTGGGAAACCAATCACCATAATTTGTTTGACAGTATCCCATTCAAAATGAAATTTCGTCCACTTTAAAATACTACTTTTTCTAAAGAAATGGGTTAATAATACAAGGAAACCAATCGCTGCCGAAAGAATAGTCGCTGAGGCAGCACCTGTTACGCCCCATCCAAAGATAAAAATAAAGATATAGTCAAACACTATATTTAATACAGCCGTTACAACAAGACCAGCCATTGCTAAATTAGGATTTCCATCATTTCGTATAAATGTACTTAAAATATTTTCTAAAACGTATATCATTCCAAATGTTAATAATACGTGTAAATAGTCTAACGCATATGGTAGAATCACTTCGTTTACACCAAATAAGTATGCTAAATCTTCTATTCTCCATAAGCAAATCGCTGCTAAAATCCCTACGATAACAACTGCTACCGTCATTGATTGAGTAAAAATAGACCTTGCTCTTTCTCGTTTATTTTCACCTAATGCAATGGAGTATAACGTTGCCCCGCCCATTCCGATCCATAATGAAATAGAGAAGAAAATCGAAAAGGCTGGAATAGCCACGTTCACTCCTGCTAAACCGTTCGCCCCAACTCCTCTACTAATCATAACCGCGTCAATTACAATATTCACTGACATTAATACCATTCCAAGAACTGCTGGTATTAAATAAGAAATAAATAAGCTTTTAATTGGTTTTTCTCTTAATTTTTCTGTTGCTTCCATACTCTAATATGCTCCTTTTTTTCAACTCTCTTTTCTTAGTTTAAACCTTCAAGTAACTTTAAGGTCAATAGAGAATTAAAAAATAGGTGACTTAATTATCGCGTTTGATGCTCATTTGTAATTATACGAGTCCTATAACTTATTGCTTTGTTTTTTCATTATAGGAATTTGAATTTCTGTTACTTGCTCCTCAGGATCTTCTGTTACAGACCAATCAATTAATGCAATCTCAATTGCATCTCCACTTATTTCGTATCCTTCTTGATCAATATATTTCATTAGCTTCTTATATGTTTCATCAGTTTCTTCATATGGCCCATGATGATATACACAGGCAAACATACCTTCTTTAATTTCATCTGAACTCTGTACTTCAAAAGGCATATAATCCAAAAGAATAAATACACTGCTATATGCTTGAAACTCATTTTGCATTAACCCTTTTTTCGCAACAGTTACACCAATATCTCCAGAAAATAAGCTATCATCCATTTGCCTCATATTTTTTTGCAACGAATGAATGTAGTACTCAAACATATCATCCGTCGTATTCGGGGCAACCGCAATAGCTGTTATTTTTCGCTGCGGGATCTCTTTTATTACCATTTGTTCAGCTTTTGCTTTTGTTGCTTCCTTAATTAAATGAATTCTATGCTCCATTTTCGCTAAAGCATACTCAATTTCTCTTTGTTTCTTCAGCATCATCTCTTGTTGTTTTTCCAGTAAATTGAGTGCGTATGCTGGATTTCTTTCATCAATATATTTTTTAATTTCCTTTAATGGAATGTTTAATTGGCGTAAAAACTTAATCGTATCTAATAGTGAAAATTGATCGATTGTATAATAACGATAATTCGTTTGAGGATCAACAATGGACGGATGAAAAATTCCTTTTTCATCATAATACCTTAATGTAGATTCTGCGATATTATGCATTTTTGCCATTTCTCCAATTGTAAAACGTTTATTTAATAACATCTTTTATTTCCTTCCATTTCTATTTATTTCATTATATGTTCATTTTGTCTTCAAAACAAAAAAGAATTCCCATACGAGAATTCTTTTTTTACTATTAAACCTCTATTATTATAGGAAGAATCATCGGCTTTCGTTTTGTATTTGTATATATATACTTCCCTAACGCTTCTCTTACCTCCCTTTTCAAAATACCCCAGCTATTCACATTCTCTTTCTTTAAATTATTAATTGTAATAACAGCTAATTTATTTAATTCTCTTAAAAATTCTTCTGAATCACGAACATAGACAAATCCACGAGAAATAATATCAGGACCTGAAATTATTTCTCCATCCACTTTATTAAAAGTAATAACTATAACGAGCATTCCATCTTCTGAAAGTTGTTTACGATCACGTAATAATGCATTTCCAACATCTCCAATTCCTAATCCATCTACATATATATTTCCTGCCTGTATTCTTCTAGATTGAATTGCCACTTCATTACTAATATCTACAACATCTCCATTACGTACGATAAAGATATTTTCCTTTTCAATACCAATTGATTCTGCTAACAAACTATGGTGATGTAGCATTCTAAACTCTCCATGAATTGGGATAAAATATTTAGGTTTCATTAAAGTGAGCATTAATTTCAATTCTTCTTGATACGCATGACCAGATACATGGACTCCAGTAGAACTACCTGATCCATAAATTACTTTTGCTCCTAAAGCAAATAGATTATCTATAATTCTTGAAACGTTACGTTCATTTCCTGGAATCGGAGTCGCAGCTATAATAACCGTATCTTCTGGTAAAACATCAACTTGTCTATAGTTTCCACTCGCTAAACGCGCTAAAGCTGCCATCGGTTCTCCTTGACTTCCTGTACAAAGTATCGCTACCTGCTTTGGATCTAAACGATTTATCTCACTCGCTTCAATCAACATGCCGTCTGGAATATGTAAATACCCTTTCTCTAGAGCAACTTCTACTACATTTACCATACTTCTCCCGAGCAAAGCCAATTTTCGATTTGTTTTTATGCAAGCTTCAACTATTTGCTGAACACGATTCACATTAGAAGCAAATGTAGAAATAATTACTTTTCTATTTGCTTTCATAAATATTTCCTCTACCCGTTCTCCTACTGACCTTTCTGATGGAGTAAAACCTGGGCGTTCTGCATTTGTGCTTTCAGATAATAAAGCTAGTACACCTTCACTTCCTATTTTAGCCATTTTATGAATATCAGGATGTTGATTATTTACTGGTGTTAAATCAAATTTAAAATCACCTGTATGTACTACAGTACCTTCTGGTGTATGAAAAACAATACCGAGACAATCCGGAATACTGTGGTTCGTTTTAAAAAAGGTTGCCTTAATAGAACCACAATCAATTTCTGATTCTGAATGAATAACGATTAATTCCGTATCATTTTGAAGATTGTGTTCCTTTAATTTAATTTCAATTAAACCTAACGTTAACTTTGTTGCATAGATTGGTACATTTAGTTGTTTTAAAAAATATGGTATTCCGCCAATATGGTCCTCATGCCCGTGCGTTACTACTAAACCGCGAATTTTTTCTTTATTTTCTTGCAAATATGTGACGTCTGGAATTATTAAATCAATCCCTAATAAACTTTCATCTGGAAATTTAGATCCACAATCAATGACGACAATATCATTTTCATATTGGATAGCATACATATTTTTTCCTATTTCATTTACTCCACCTAAAGCAACAATAGACAAGTTATTTTTTAATGAATTCAAATGATAAAACCTCCTTTTCACATTTATAATTCGTGAAATAGCATTTAGGCTTTATTATTTGTAATGAAAAAGGACTTCATACTATTTCATACATATAAAAATTCACACACTATTCTTATATGTATATCTCTAATAACACCGTCTCTCTCTAAAAAAGCTCCCATTTTTTCATTGATTTTTTGCAAAATATATTATATATTAATTACAGGTTCAAATTACAAGTTCAAAAGAACTCGTAATCAGACCCTTTTGTTTAATGGGTTTTACATATTTTCATTAGGCAAATTCCGAGAAATCGTATGATAAAACTAAAAATGATGAGGAGAGGATCAGATGGAATTCGAATTTTTCTTTCAAATTGCACTTATTTTATTAAGTACAAAGCTTGCTGGTGATCTTAGTGTTAGATTAGGTCAACCTTCTGTACTAGGTAAATTAATTGTCGGTATCGTTATCGGTCCAGCTGTATTAGGTTGGATTGAAAATTCAGAGCTTCTAACTCAATTAAGTAATGTCGGGGTTATTCTTCTAATGTTTATGGCTGGACTTGAAACAGACTTAGAAGAATTAAACGCCAATCGTAATTCTTCTTTAGCAGTTGCACTCGGAGGTATTATTCTTCCATTCGTAGGTGGTTACGTTTCCGGCCTTGTTATGGGAATGGAACAAGGAAACGCTGTATTCTTAGGATTACTTCTATGTGCGACAAGTGTTAGTATTTCCGTACAAACACTTCGTGATTTAGGTAAAATGAAAACACGTGAAAGTACGACGATGCTTGGAGCCGCTGTATTTGATGATATTCTTGTTGTTATTTTATTAGCATTCGCAATGAGCTTCTTAGGCACTGATGATGTTAACTTAACAATGATTATCTTGAAGAAAGTAGTATTCTTCGCTTCTATTATTTTAATTGGATGGAAAGGTGTTCCAGCAATTATGCGTTGGTTGTCACCACTGCGCGTATCTGAGTCTATCGTGAGCGCAGCTCTTATCATCTGTTTCTCATTCGCATATTTCGGCGAACTATTAGGAATTGCTGGTATTATCGGTGCTTTCGCTGCTGGTATTGCAATTTCTCAAACAAACTACAAACATGAAGTAGAAAAGAAAGTAGAACCAATTGCTTACGCTATGTTCGTTCCAGTATTCTTCGTTAGTATCGGTATGAATATTACATTTGACGGTATTGGCAATCAAATTTGGTTCATCTTAGCATTAACAGTAATCGCTGTATTAACGAAACTAATTGGTTGTGGTGTTGGTGCACGCATGACTGGATTTGATGCTAAGTCTTCTGCAATTATCGGTTCTGGTATGGTTTCTCGTGGTGAAGTTGCACTTATCATTGCAGGAACAGGACTTTCTTCAGGTCTATTGGCACAAGATTACTTTACAGCAATCGTTATTGTCGTTATTTTAACTACAATGATTACACCACCAATGTTAAAATACACTTTTGGTGCAAAAGATAAAGCAATGAAAGCAAGTAAGTAAGTAAGTAAGTAAGTAAGTAAGTAAATTTACTATAAGAATAAGAAAAGGAGATTACTATCTTACAAGATAGTAATCTCCTTTTTCATTTTATCTTTAAACAATTCCATTCGTTTTTAACCAGTTTTCAAAAATAGTTCGTGCTTCTTCATCATCGATGTCATTACTAAATGAATATACTTTAATACCATAGTCATCTATATATTCACCTAGCTTCATTTTCTCCACTTTTTGTAAAAATCGTCTACCTCATAGTGCGGAAGATAAGCATCCCAAACTGGTTCATTTATTCTTTTGTACGCCGTCACTTCTAAATCATATCCGTCTTCATAATATCCGATGTGATAATGTTTGTTAGGATCATATTTCTCCATTAAAAGTCCCCTCCTACTAAAAAACAAAAGCGAGCCTTATATTACAGCTCGCTCCTCTCTCTATTTATTAAATACGTTCCATCGCCGTCTTCAAAGTTCCAACAACAAAGGCAATTTCTTCACTTGAAATAATAAGCGGCGGCGCTAATGTTAAAACGTTATTATATCCTGCTGTCGTCATACCGTTTCGTCCTATAATAAGCCCTTTTTCTTTACAAGCATTTACGACACTTGCGATTTTGTCGTTATCAATTGGCTCTTTCGTCTCTTTATCATTTACTAATTCAATTCCAACTAATAGACCTTTTCCTCTAATATCCCCAACAAGCGGATGTTCCCCAATTTCATCTTTTAGTTGCTCTAATAAAAGGGAACCCATTTGCGCAGATCGCTCAATTAAATTTTCATTTTCCATAATCTCTAAGTTTTTAAGGGCTAATGCACAAGCTGCTGGATTTCCACCAAATGTATTAATATGTCGGAAGAATTCATACTCTCCCTTCCCTTTAAATGCTTCATATATTTCTTTTTTCACAGCTGTTGCAGATAATGGTAAATATGCGCTCGTAATCCCTTTTGCCATCGTAATAATATCTGGCTTCACATCATAATTCATAAATCCAAATGCTTTTCCTGTACGTCCGAAACCGCAAATTACTTCATCACTAATAAGCAAGGCACCGTGTTTTTGACACGTCTCATGAACAGCTTTCATATAGTCTTGTGGTGGCATTAATATGCCCCCGCCTGTAATAATTGGTTCCATAATAAAAGCGGCAATTGTTTCACTTAATTCCCACGTCATAACACGATCGACTTCTTTCACACATTCTACATCATAAATATGCTGCCCTTCAATTTCAGGCATACGGTAACAATCCGGTGGTGTTACGTGTAAAAAGCCTGAAGCAAACGGTTCATATTGATATCTACGCTGCGCTTGTCCCGTCGCTGCCATTGTCGCCATTGTATTCCCGTGATACCCACGATAACGTGACATAAATTTATAACGATGTGGTTCACCTTTTTGCGCATAATATTGCCTTGCTATTTTAAAAGCTGTTTCGTTCGCTTCTGAACCACTATTTGAGAAGAAAATAACATACTCTCCCCCAAGCCACTCATTTAATTTTTCAGCAAGCTTTATAGCTGGTTCATGAGATTGTGACATTGGAAAGTATGATAATGTTTGTAATTGCTTATAAGCCGCTTCTGCGAGCTCCTTTCTTCCATATCCACTATTCACACACCAAAGACCACTCATACCATCTAAATATCTTTTTCCTTGTATATCTTCAACCCAGCACCCTTCAGCTTTTGCCCCTACCATTGTACTATTTGGACTAAAGGGACGCATTCCGTGCCAAACATATTGCTCATCTTTTGCTAATAATTCATCAGTTTGCTTCGTTTTCATCATTACTTCCACCTTCCATAACAACTTATTTTTCACAAAAGCTGCGCTGGTGCCATGATGACTTAAATTTCTCCCTGCTATTTTCATTCCACAAAATTAAGACAAATCCTACTTACAAATCAGTAATATTTACAAGAAAATGACAAAAGAAAAAAGAGCTTTTCTTATCTATCGAAAAGCTCCTCTTTTATTTAATGTGAAGACGCATCACTAATACCGTGACCAGTATTAGATTTCACAAGAATTTCATCAAATTTCGCTGCATCTTCTTTCTTACTAGATAAAACAGTTCCTAAATATGCTGCAAGAAATCCGAGCGGAATTGAAATAATTCCTGGTGTCGTATATGGGAATATCGCTTCCCCAACAAAAATAGCTTTTCCAGCTACAGGGTTCCAAACATTCGGACTCAACGCTACGAGAACAATTGCTGATACGAGCCCTACGATCATACCGGAAATAGCACCCGTTGTATTAAAACGCTTCCAATATATTGTAAATAAAATCACTGGTAGATTTGCACTCGCTGCAACTGCAAATGCTAATGATACTAAAAATGCTACGTTTAATGTTTGGGCAAATAATGCAAGTATGATAGATAATATCGCTACTCCAATAGATGCATACCGAGCCATAGATACTTGCTCTTTTTCCGATGATTTCCCTTTGCGAATGATCTCATTATAAAAATCATGAGCGAATGCTGATGCTGCCGTTAATACGAGACCTGCCACTACAGCCAAAATTGTTGCAAAAGCAATTGCTGATACGAAAGCAAATAAGAAGTCTCCACCTAACGCTTTGGCTAATAAAGGTGCTGCCATATTACCCGCTGGGTTCGCTTTAATAATCGCTTCATTTCCTACAAACGCTGCCGCACCAAATCCTAAGAAAATCGTCATAATATAAAATGCACCAATTAACCATGTCGCATATACGACAGATTGACGTGCAGTTTTTGCATCACGTACTGTAAAAAAGCGGACAAGTATATGTGGTAATCCAGCTGTACCAAGTACTAGTCCTAAATTTAAAGAAAGTGTATCAAGGCCATCCTTATACTTTACACCTGGATTTAAAAATGAATCTTTTAATGGTGTAGCTGTTTTCATTTGGGCAAACATTTCAGTCACGCTGAAGTTGAATTTTGCGAAAACGATAACAGAAATAATAAACGTACCGGCCATAAGTAATACAGCCTTTACAATTTGTACCCAGCTCGTTGCTGTCATACCACCAAAAATAACATACACCGTCATAAGTGTTCCAACGATTAATACAGATGTCGTATATTCAATCCCTAATAATAATTTAATAAGTGCACCCGCGCCAACTAATTGTGCAATCATATAAAAGATAGAAATCGTCATCGTATTAAGAGCTGCAACTCCGCGAACTTTTTTCGCGTCAAAGCGTGCTGCAATCATATCCGCCAAAGTGTACTTTCCTAAATTTCTAAGCGGTTCTGCAACAAGATATAGTACAACTAAATAAGCAACTAAAAAACCGATACTATAAAAGAATCCATCAAACCCAGTTAATGCGATTGCTCCAGCTATACCGAGAAATGAAGCAGCAGACATGTAATCTCCAGCAATGGCCAAACCATTTTGCCAACCAGTTAATCCCCCTCCAGCCGTATAAAATTCACTCGCATTTTTCGTTTTTTTCGATGCAAAATAGGTTATGACGAGCGTACCAAGAACAATAATTAAAAATAGTGCAAATGCAGTAGTATTCAAGTTCAGCCCCTCCCTTTTTGCATATCTTGCAAAATTTTTCGGGAGATTTCATCAAATGATTCTGCTTTTTTGCTATAAATCATACATAGTGCCCATGTCATAATAAATTGGGAAAAAGCAAATACCCACGCCCATGTAACGTCTCCAAATGCAGGTGTATTAAGCACCTTTGAATACGATGTTAGAATAGGTAATGCGATAAAAAAACTAAAAAAGAAAATACTCATTGGAATGATAAACTTCTTTTTCGTATTTAATAACAATTGAAATTCTTCCGACTGAACGACCTCTGTATAATTCACCTCATTTTGCAACTTACGTGCTGACGTATCGTCTCGTTTCATTAACCGATCCCCTCTCTTACTTAAAATACACTTCCCCCTTGCATACCTAAAGACTAAATTTTATAAATATTCAGAAACTTATATTCATTTTAGACAATCCATGCATTCATGCAAAGATTTTTTGATAGACATTTTTCGGCAATTTCCCCTAAATTTTTAATATACTTTTTCAAAATAAAGTGACACCTTACTTATTTATCCTCATTAAGACAAAAGCAGTGCTTAACGCACTACTTTTGTCTTTTTTTCCTTTTCTAAATTACGAGCCGTTTCGCTTAACTCAACATCTTTTCCATCTTTAAGTGTTCCAAATATAAAATCGAATACTGGATTTGAAACACCAAACCAAAACTTTTCGTTTTTATAATGATGTAATATATGTTGTTTTTTTAGCCATCTTCCAAACTTAGTGACGGGACGAATCGGTCTATGAGCAATATAATGTTTCCATTCGTAAACGAGCAGCATAATAATCATTCCGATTCCAAATGAAAGTGCAATAGTAACACTTTTTGTAATACCATATGCTATAAGTAAATATATAGTAAAACTAGGTATACTAAACCATACAGGTAAAAACAAAAGTTTTAAATCATCTGGATATACGTGGTGATCATAATGCAATCTTCTTAACATTTTTAATAGAAATGTGTTTTTAGGTGGCTTTATATGGAATAAAAAACGATGTGTCATATATTCATTAAGTGTATAGAAAACAATCCCAAACATACATGCTAACATGCCAAACCACGTAAAAAATTGCATTTTTAAAATAATAATGCAAATAAATAGAATGCTATACATAATAACAATATCATGTTGTAAAAAGAACTCTTTCCCCACTTTCTTCATCTTGTTTCCCCCTTTTTCAAAAAAACAGCCGCAACATATCGTTACGACTATTTCTTTTCTATTCTTATTCTATTCACTTTACAAATTTGCCTGCTGTTCTATTGCCGAGAAAAAATTGTTTGATCCAAATATATTTTGCTTCGGAATAATATGTTCCACTGCAAACACTGTTACTTCTCCTCTTTGCACTTCTCCAATAATGAGCCCAAATATTTCATGATTTACTGCAAACGTCGGTTGCTTTGTTTGTAACAATCTTGCAGCATTATGAAATACCGCTTCATATAGTGGATTTCTATCAGTAATTTCTTTTCGGATTTTTGGCGCTAACGTAATTATAATTTCTTTTCCGTCAATAGTGGTTCGATACATAAAAATCTCCCCTTCAATCTTATGTGAACAACTGTAAAGCTTTGTATGCAAAATGTATAGAGTAACCTACTAAAATAATACCTGCTCCGGCTGTTATGTAGCCAAGCGCTTTTGGTTTTAATAAAGTTCTTCCAAAATGTACAGAAAAAGCAATATTTAAATTCCATAAAATAATACCAACAATAATGCAAAGACTGTACAAAAAAGCTTCTTGTTTCGTTACCTTCGTAAGTAATGAGCTAAGTGTACTTCCGTATATACCAAACCAAAAAACAAGATTTAATGGATTGGATATCGCAATTAAAAATCCTGCCATAAACGATTGCTTAAGGCCACCTACCTCTTCTTTTTTATATTCCATATTCGATTCGAAAATTCCTTGTTTTACACTTTGAAATCCTAAATAAAATAACAAGAAAAAACCCGTGCAATACATGAAGGCTTGTACATATGTATACATAAACACAGAAGATAAACCGAAATAAATGAGAAGCATAAATAAAACATCTGCAGTCATTCCACCAATTCCAACAACCCAAGCGTGCCAAAAACCACGTTCAATTCCTCGTTTTAACATTTCAATATTAATCGGCCCTACTGGCGCAGCTAATGATATACCTAATACGATTTGCTGTATAATTGCTCCAAACATCGCTCTATCCTTTCTACTCTCTTTATTACTAGTTAATGATATAATTTGAAAAAATAGACTAGCTTTCGTAATAAAATACCCTTTTTTATCCAAAATATACAAAAGAGCCATCCAGATGATGGCTCTTATTTTTCTATCCTATGAAGAAAAGGACATTTCCCTTTTATTAGCTCTACATCGTCTCCTATGAAATATTGTTTCCATTCACGATGCTCTGGGTCACCGTAATGACTAATGTTAGGATGTTTCGGCAATTGATCCCACTTTTCAACTCGCTCACGGACCATTTGTCTTGAATATGCTCCTTTAGGACGATCTCCCTCTAATCCATCAAAAATAGTGCGTGGCTGAAACCCAATAACGAGAGAATTCCCTAAATGTCTAGTTTTTCGTTGTTTATAAGCTGGCGCATTTCCAAATGCAAATATTGGCTCACCACCAAATGAAAATTCCCATAAATAATGATCTGGATCTTCAGGAATTTGCTTTGGCCATGCTTGATTATCGTTTTCATGTAAATACTGTAGCACTTTCCAAAAGGAATCACGGTAATATTCGAGTGATTGTTCTTCACATTCCGGTTCTACAAAAAGGAAAAAGCCCCTTCTTACAATCGGCCTCTCTTTCATTAACTCTAAAAAAGATAACATTGTATGTGGCAAATGACTCCAATCATTATGAGAAAGAAATGAATAGCGAAGTTCATTCTTTTTCAAAGCTGTTAAACCGAAATAACATGGAAAAGTTGGTTCTAACACGACACTTGAAAAAATCTCAAATTCTTTTGCAACCCAATCCGGTATGTCGGTTCTCGTTCTCATTTCTTCATTATCTAATAAGTAAGACTTATTCATTCTTTCACCTCATTATGTATAGCATTCAATTAAGAATATTACATACTCGGCCTGTCCTATACCTATTTAAAAATTCGACTGAAAAATTATTTAAAAATACAAAAAATAAAATCGCTTACTTGACTAAATTCTCCCAATTCGTGTATATTTAAATTAATCATTTAGCAGAATATTCAAGAATATAGCATTTTTAGTTTATATTATTTTTCAAATGAATTTCACTAAATGAAAATAGTAAACGCTTTTAGGAGGAATTATAACATGCAAGGAAAAGTAAAATGGTTTAACAACGAAAAAGGTTTTGGATTTATCGAAATGGAAGGCGCTGACGATGTATTCGTACATTTCTCTGCTATTCAAGGAGATGGCTACAAAGCTTTAGAAGAAGGTCAAGAAGTATCTTTCGACATTACTGAAGGTAACCGTGGACCTCAAGCTGCTAACGTAGTAAAACTTTAATCCAACATATAACAGGAGGTTACCTTACTTGGTAACCTCCTTTATTATTCCTTTGTATATTTCCGTTTTACAGAGCAAAAACTATGTGAAATGCGCAATATACAAAGGAGGCAGTAACAATGGGATCAGAAGTAAATGATTTTGAAGAAGTAAAATTCCGTGTAGAAACAGCACAAAAGATGGTAGGTTCTGCAACAATTTCAATGGATCCAGACACATTAGAGCATGCCACTACTGCAGTAGAAGCAGCTCGCTCACAGCTTGAAATTATGAAATCTGTTGCAGTAGATTTAGATGAACCATTTTTAATGAACGAGGAAAAGAAACTAAGCAAATGCGAGCAGCAATTAAACGAAGCAAAGCACTAAAAAACATCCAGAGAATTTTCTCTGGATGTTTTTTTATGACAACTGTTCTCCATACTTTTTCAATGTTTCTCCAACTGTACATTGTCTTATACAAAATGAATGAGCATAATACTTACTATTTGTCTTTCGATTATGTTCTCGCAAGAAACATCCTTCACAGTATGTTTCTAATAAGTCATTTACCTCTGTAATGAGTTGCTTTTTATCCACCTTTGCACCTCTCTATTCGGTTATTTCTTTATGACTATCAATGACTGTCCCTTCTAATGCTTGCGTTGCTAATTGATGTGCTTCTTTATTTTGTTTTCTAGATATCGGTTCACATACAAGTTTTAATTTCATTTGCTTCGCCTTTTGTTCAATTTGATCTAAATAATGGTTTAAATGCTCATCATAACAAGGCCATTCTCCGGCTAATTGCTGCAATACAACTTGAGAATCGCCGCGAAGTGTAACTGCTTCATATTTAATCCCTAATTCCTCGAGTATATTCATACCGTATAATAGTGATGCATACTCCGCTTCATTATTATCATCTATACCTTCTATATATGCATTGCGGCGAATGCGGTAGTTTGTATTTCCTTTTTTATAATACACACATATACCAACGCCAGCTTCTTTCGTTTGCACATCATACCCCCCATCAAAATAAACGAGTATTTCTTGGGGCTCTTCCTCTACTTGCTTACTTAACTTTTTCATCTCTTTTAATGACCATTCTGCGTCCATTTCATCATAAAATGAAAATTCTTTTACTCTTCCTGTTTTCTCAAAATCCTCTGCAAATTGAAGTATTTCTTCTATGTTCATATACTCTGTTGTTAATTCCGTCTGCAATCCGCGCTTCGTTTTATACAACCAATGAATTTTATATTTCATACTACATTCCCCTTATGTAAGACTTCTTATATGTAGCCAGCTAATAAAAGCCTCACTTTATTTTATTATATTTTATCAAGAGTCAAAGAATTATATTCAATATTATCACATGCAAAAAGAGCTATCCCTATAGGAATAGCTCTTTCATCTATTACATAAATCTTTCAAATTGTACTCGCTTATTAATCCAGTACATTACAGGCATACCAATCGCCATGACAACAAATTCACCGATTGCACATGTTAACCAAGACAACATAAATGGTAAACCCAATGCAAGATGAAGTTCAATTGCAATCATAAACATTGTAATCGTAAAGATAACTGTATTAAAAATCATACGAGCCCAAACACCTTTAATAAATCGCATAGAAATAATCGTTGCAACTAACGCAAGAATAGATTGCCCTACTCCAAATACTAAATCGTAAGCGATCATAGGTGAGAAAAAGAGATTCGTTAAAAATACACCTAATACAATTCCGTAAATTGCTTTCTTGTTAAATACAACGAGATGATTAAACATCTCTGAAATACGAAATTGTACATTCGTAAAGCCAAATGGCTGAATAAGCATAGAAACAGCAATATATAATGCCGCTAAAATACCATTACCGACTAAAGTTCTAATATTCATGACAAAATCTCCTTAGTTTTTTTACGTGGGATGGTTTCGAACCACGTTATTCGTTTTTTAAGCAACAAGATTATATTTTACGTGGTAGCCCCTCTTTCGTCAATAGATTCCTATCATAAACTACCTTTTTCCTTTTAGACAACGTATAATGAAACATATGAAAGATTTAGGAGGTTTCACTTCATGACAGCAACAATTCAAAATGAAAAAGTGATCGTTTCCATTTCTGACAAAGGTGCAGAATTACAGAGCGTTCGCTTAAAAGAAGACAACACAGAATATTTATGGCAAGGTGATTCTACTTATTGGGGACGCCGTGCACCAATTTTGTTCCCAATTGTCGGCCGATTAGTAGATAATACATACTACGTAGACGGTAAATCATATTCATTAACACAACACGGTTTTGCTCGTGATCTTACTTTCTCTGTGAAAGAACAAAGCGAAACAAAAATCACTTATATCGTTACTAGTAATGAAGAAACATTAAAAAAATACCCATACGAATTCGAACTACTCGTTTCTTATGAGCTAGATGGACAAATCGTTCATGTAACATATGAAGTAAACAATCCTACTTCAAAAGAGATGTTCTTCTCAATCGGAGCACATCCTGGCTTCAACTTCCCTTTATTGGACGGTGAATCATTTACAGATTATCATTTATCGTTTAATGGTTCGGAACGCTTAGAAACAAGCGTATTAGAAGGACCTTATCTTTCCAACAAAAAGCAATTAATCGCTGAAAATACAACTGAATTGCCACTTACATATGATTTATTCAAAAATGATGCGCTTATTTTTGAAAATATGAATACGAATGAAATTTCGATTCGTTCTCATAAACATAATAAATTTGTAAAAGTAGAATTTGATGGCTTCCCATTTGTCGGCGTATGGACACCAGGGGATAACGCACCTTTCTTATGTATTGAACCTTGGTATGGAATCGCTGATGAAATAAATCCAGCAAAAGATTTCAAGGACAAAAAGGGAATTCAATCTTTACAAGCGAATGAAACATTTACATGTCGTTATAGCATCACAATCGGATAACTACTCTATCCCCTACTTCAAAAAGCATTTAAGTAGGGGATAATCTTATAATTTGGAGGTTTCTCATTTTGATTGAAGTATATATTGATGGTGCATCAAAAGGAAATCCTGGTCCTTCTGGTGCAGGAGTGTTTATTAAAGGCGTTCAGCCACCTGTACAATTATCATTACCACTTGGAACAATGTCCAATCATGAAGCAGAATACCGCGCTTTACTTCTAGCATTAAAATATTGCATCGAGCATAATTATAGCACTGTCTCTTTTCGTACAGATTCCCAGCTTGTCGAACGGGCTGTTGAAAAGGAATACGCAAAAAATAAAATATTTGCACCTCTTTTAGATGAAGCGCTGCAGTACATAAAAAAATTCGATCTCTTTTTTATTAAGTGGATTCCAAGTAGTCAAAATAAAGTAGCTGATGAATTAGCTAGAAAAGCTATCTTACAAAATTAACGGGGGTATGAGTGTGAAAAAAGAGTGGATTGCTCCTCTTGCTTTATTATTTGTCTCTTTTATTTGGGGAGCTACGTTTGTTGTCGTTCAAAACGCTATGTCTTTCGTTGGTCCATTTACGTTTAATGGTATTCGCTTTTTATTCGCTGGAATTATTTTATTATTCGTTCAAATTATTTTCTCACAGAAAACTTCAAAACAAGATATAAAACATAGTAGCACGGCAGGGATAATCGTTGGTTTTTTCTTATTTGTCGGTTATTTATTGCAAACATTTGGCTTACTCTATACAACATCTTCAAAAGCAGGTTTCTTAACTGGGCTAAGCATTGTTATGGTCCCAATCTTATCATTTATCTTTTTAAAACAAAAAGCTACCATTTTCATCGTACTTGGTATTGCTGTAGCTACAACGGGTTTATACTTATTAACAGCTGCTAATTCTTTTCAATTAAACATTGGAGACATACTCGTTCTCGGTTGTGCAGTCGCTTTCGCTGCCCATATTCTTATTAACGGCCTCTTCTCTAAGAAAATATCACCTTTATTGTTAAGCACGTCGCAAGTATTAGCTGTCGGTATGTTTTCTTCTATTTGCGCCTTTTTGTTTGAAGATTGGGAAAAATTATTTTCAGTAGTACTATGGACGAATTCTTCCTTTTTATTCGCTCTATTTTTAACTTCCCTATTTGCGACATCCATTGCTTTTTTCATTCAAACATCAGCACAAAAACATACGTCTCCAACGAGAGTAGCAATCATTTTCGCAATGGAACCCGTTTTTGCTGCCTTAACAGGCGTTCTCGTTGCAAACGAACAACTTTCTATTTCTGCTATTATCGGATGCCTCTGTATTTTCCTAGGCATGATTTTTGTTGAATTACCTTCCAAAACAAAAAAAGAAGCGCAGGCTGCGTGAAGTTACGCTTGTAACTTCCGCATAAAAGCCTTAGCGCTTTTTTTATCTGTAATTTCTTCCTCTTTCAATCGTTCTAATAACGCAACGAAATAACTACCATCAAACTGCAATTGATGTTTAATTGTCGCTTCTATTGCTGCGTTCACAATCCCATCAGACGCACCAGTATATCCTTGTCCGAACATAATAAACCCTTGTGCTTCCTCTGATAATTTAAATCCTTTCGTATGTAAGAATGAAAGATAATCTTCTACTGTTTGCATGTTATTCCCACCTACTCAAAAATTCTCCATCTCCTATCATACATGTTTTTACACGCTATGAGAATGAAATTTCTTTGACAACTTTGTAAATCAATCTTCTACTTCGCTTACAATGGAGGATTTCCTAACAACCTGAAGGAATATGTAAAGTGGAACTTATTTCATATTAAAGGGGAGACACGATGAAACAAGCACTATTAATTATCGACGCTCAACAAGAATTAATTGATGGAAATGAGCAAGAAAATGAAGTTTTTCGCAAGACCGAGCTATTATCTACACTAAATACAGCAATGCAGAAAGCAATAGATTCAAATGCTCTTATTGTTTTCGTAAGAGATATCGATGTTGCTTCTGGCAGCGGCGAAGGATTTGAAGTACATAATCAAATTCAAGTACCCCAGTCTGCAATCCTTATTAATAAAGCAGCAACCAATTCATTCTACGGCACTTCTTTACTTGAACTTTTAAAAGAAGAAAACATTAATCATATTGTTATAGGCGGATGTAAAACAGAACATTGCATCGACACTGCCGTTAGGACAGCAACTGTACAAGGATTTGACGTTACATTAATTAAAAACGGTCATTCAACAACTGATTCTAACGTATTGTCTGCAGAGCAAATTATTGGTCATCACAATAAAACTTTACACGGCCATTATAACGTTGATCATTTTTCAGTTGTTAGAGATATCGAGGAAGACCTCTTTCAACCTACTCATGACCAATATCGTGATTAAATTGGCTATAAAAAAGAATCCTTTTCACGAAAGGATTCTTTTTTCACCCAAAAACTTGTGCTGCAATGCTATACAGTTCATTACTCCTTTTTAATAATTTATCGCTATTTTTCATCATAATTGATGGTGTATTAACCTTTTGAAAACCAGTAATCTCTAATTCTTTCATGAAACCATTCTTTCCTTCTGGTACATCCATTCTTAATTTACCATGATGCTCTCTTGCTAAATCATGTACTATTCTCATTGCCATCTCATCATTTTTAGCAACAACCGGCCCTATTATCTTATTTTCTGGTGTTTGTATGCTTAAACCGTAACCTAATACATTTTGTTCCTTGTCCCTTACAACGATACACTGTTCACTTTGCATAATTCTTTTCTTTAAAAACTCTTTTCTATTTGTTCCAAACGCATATTCATCTATTTTTATTATTTTTTCTAAATCACCCTCTTCATAATTCATCACATAATCTTCATTTCTTACACAATAATCTTTCGCATTGTATGAGTTACATATGTATTTAGAAACATAACTTACTGCCCTAAATCCTAACTTTTCATATAAAGGTTTCCCTTCATCCGTAGCAATAAGCATAATTGGAGTATGAGCTGATACGCTTTTAACGCACGCTTCCGTTATTATCTTTCCAATCCCTCTCCCCTTATAATCTGGATGTACAATCACCATTCCGATAGACGCTAATTTCTCCCCATATAATATTATTGCCGCGCTAGCAATTAGTTCCTCTCTCTCATTCCAAACACCGTATACAATCCCTGCGTTAAAAATAGTCTCAATTTCTTCTCTGTTATAATCCCACCCAATATAAGAAGATAATGATACAATATTACCTGTTTTTTCTTCCCTAAGACGCTCCACTCTAATTTCCAATTCAATCATACTCCATCCCCTTATCTAGACATTTAAATCATTATTATCAAATCAACTTGTACATGTTTCCATTTATTTATCACACACATATCCTATTTTGACCAAGACTATATTGGAAATGAGGTGACAACATGCCCATTACGAATCGATTTTCTACCACCACTAACGGCGCACTCGCTATTACAGGTAATACTTTAGGCTTAAGTAAGATCAGCAATCAAAACCGTGCTGGTACAATCGGGGCAATTGGTGCATTTGCAACTACAAATACTGCTTTACAAGTACCTACTTTTCCTGCTGGTACAACGTTAAACTATACACAAAATAGTTCTACCGCTATTTTAAATATCCCTGCTGGTAGTACTATTCTTTACGCAGAACTCGTTTGGGGTGGAAACTATTTATCTCGTGATCAAAACATTACAAGTGTATTAGGAAACCCAGTTTCTTTTACAACACCTGTTTCAACATACTCGATTACTCCTTCAGCTGTTACGGCTTCAAATCAAACTTTCGTTTCAAACTCTATTACATTTGGCTTTTACACTCGTTCAGCAGACGTAACAACTCTTATTCAAGCGGGAGGTGCTGGTTCCTATACTACAGGAGCGGTTCCTGGACTTGTAGATCCTATAGATGCTTCTAATGGAACAATTAATTCGGCTGGATGGACACTTATCGTCGCTTATCAAAACGGGACATTGCCAGCAAGAAACTTAACCATTTATGTAGCTGGTAACCGTGTTTCTGCAGAAACTGGTAGTGCCGATGTATCTGTTTCTGGATTTTTAACACCTTCAGGAGGACCAGTAAGCGGGAGATTATTTTTAAGTTCTACCGAAGGAGATGCAGATTTAACCGGGGATCAAGCTTTATTTGGACCAAATTTCAGTTCATTAAATGCTTTATCTGGACCAAACAATGCTATAAATAATTTCTTCGGTTCTCAAGTTAATAATGCTGCAGGAAACTTAGATACAACAGGGACATTTGGAACGCGAAATCAAAGTGCTTCTACAAGTACAAACATCTCCGCAGGAAGACAGGGCTGGGACATTACTTCCATTGATATTTCTCCTTATTTAACAAACTCACAAGTATCCGCCGCAATCCGTTTAACTACTAACGGAGACGCATATATGTTAAATACAGTAGGCTTACAAATTAATATAAACTCACCAAATATACAAGCGACGAAAAGCGTGAATAAAAGTGTTGCTGCAATTGGAGATATTCTCACTTATACAGTTACTATCCCTAACACCGGGCTTCTTCCTGCCAATAACGCTATTTTTATAGATAGTCTCCCTAGCGGTACTTCTTTTATACCCGGCACTGTAACAGTAGATAACGTACCACAAACAAATGCAAATCCTGCGGCTGGTATATCTCTTGGAACAATTAATAATGGTGCTTCTCGTACAGTAACTTTCCAAGCTACTGTCGTTTCTCTTCCAAGTCAAAATCCTATCTCTAACACTGCTAATATTACATTTCAATATACACCAATCGCCGGAGGAACAACTTTTAATGGTCTTGCAACAAGCAACTCTGCTGGAACACAAATTAACCTCGCAGATATTAATGGAACAAAATCAGTTAACAAACTTTTTACCGATATTGGTGAAACATTAACTTACAGTATTGCCTTAGCTAATATAGGAAATATCGCTGCAACGAATGTGATATATACGGATCCGATTCCTAGCGGGACTACTTTCATTTCAGGGAGTGTAACTGTGAACGGAGTTACTCAAGCTGGAGCAAATCCCGCTAATGGTATATCAATTGGGTCAATTGCCGCAAATTCCACTACTACTATTTCATTCCAAGTACTCGTTCCTTCTATCCCTCAAACAAACCCAATATTAAATAGTGGAACAACAACATATCAATACATTCCTGTACCTAATCAACCAGCAGTAAGTGGGACTGATAAGACAAATATTGTCTCCACTCAAGTGAATAATGCTACTGTAACAATGACGAAAGCAGTAGATAAAAATTTTGCAGATATTGGTGATACACTAACGTACACCGTTTCCTTTACAGCTACAGGTAATACAAATGCGAACAATGTTATTTTTACAGATGTCATCCCTACTGGAACAACTTTCGTTCTAAACAGTTTAACAATAGATGGCACGACACAAGTGGGCGCAAATCCCGCTAACGGCGTGAATATTGGATCCATCCCAAGCGGCACAACAAAAAATGTTGCATTTCAAGTAGTAGTAAATACAATACCCGCGTCAAATGTCGTATCTAACGGATCAAGTGCTTCTTATCAATATACCGTCAACCCTAGCCAATCACCCGTTACAAAAAACATTTCTTCTAATCTCGTTTCCACTCAAATTAACAATGCGAATGTAACATTAACAAAATCAACTAACAAACAATTTGCCACAATTGGCGAAACGATAAGTTATACAATCCTTATTACAAACAGTGGAAATACGGCCGCTAATAACGTTCAACTAACAGACCCACTTCCAAATGGAACGATATTAACTCCTGGTACTGTAACACTAAACGGAGTTTTGCAAAATGTAGATTCTCTCGTCGCTTTACCTATCGGCACAATTCCTGGCGGGGCTACTTTTACCCTTTCTTTCCAAGTAACAGTCATCAATATTACGACCCAAAATCCTATCATTAATAATGCCTTCGCTTCTTATCTATATACTGTAAATCCAAATTTGCCACCGACTTCAAAGACAGCAAATTCTAATTCTGTTACATCAACAATTAGACTAGCAAATCTCCATGCTAATAAATCTGTAGATAAAACGTTTGCGGAAGTTGGCGATGTATTAACTTACACCTTCGCTCTTACTAACGATGGGAATGTTGCAGCGAACAATGTATTACTATCCGATTCAATTGCGAATGGAACCGCCTTTGTACCAAATAGCGTTATAGTTAACGGTGTTACTCAACCAGGCGTTACACCAACTAGCATCAATATTGGTAGCATCAATGCTAATACTACAATTACAGCTTCATTCCAAGTAGTAATAACTAGCATTCCAAATCCAAACCCTATTTCAAATAGCGCTTCCATCTCCTATAACTTTATTGTTGATCCAAACGCTTCACCTGTAAGTAAGAACACTACTTCAACCACTACATTTACTCAAGTAAACGATGCAAATGTCATTTCAGCCAAAACAGTGGATCGAGCGTTCGCTACCGTAGGGGATATATTAACTTATACTGTTACTTTGACGAATGCAGGAAGTGTTTCTGCTGATAGTCCTACTTTCGTAGATACGAATCCAGACGGTACTACCTTTATTCCAAACACTTTTCTTATTAATGGTGTACTCCAAAATAACGCAGATCCAAATATAGGTGTTCCACTACCTTCCATTGCTGCTAACGGCTCACTTACCGTCTCTTATCAAGTAACCGTCACCTCTTTACCAACACAAAACCCAACGATAAATTCATCTAGTACACAGTATAGTTTTATTCTAAATCCGGGCGATCCACCAACTGTAGAAACATCTGTAAGTAACACTGTAAGTACACAAATTAATTTAGCAAATGTAGTGATTGTCAAAGAAGTAGATTTAACTATCGCCGATGTCGGGCAACCAATCACATATACAATTTATTTAGCTAATCTTGGAAATACTATAGCAAATAATGTTATTGTTACCGATATAATCCCTAATGGCACCACAATCGTACCAAATAGTATTTTTATAGGTGGTGCTTTACAACTAGGTGCAGACCCTAGTACCGGTCTTCAAGTCGGCTCCATTCCTTCAGGTGGTTTTACAACGATTGTTTTTCAAATAAGTGCAAATGGGCTACCTTCACCAAACCCAATTCAAAACAGCGCTTCACTTCAATATAGCTTTATCGCTGATCCAAATTTACCTGCTCTTGTTAGAAACGCTGCTAGCAATATAGTAACTACACAAATTAATACTGCTAATATCGTTGCTACACAACTAACGAGTACAAACTTCGCTGATGTTGGTGATGTCATACTATATGCGACTATTTTAACAAATAACGGGAATATCCCTGCTGCTAATGTAACGTTTACAGATATCATTCCAGCGGGTACCCTCTTCATTCCTAATACTGTAACGATTAATAATGTCCCTGTAGCTAACGCAAATCCTGCTACCGGCATTTCAATTGGTACAATAGGAGCGAATTCATCACGCACCGTTGCATTCCAAGTTTTTGTACCAACTATCCCTGCTGTAAATCCAATTACAAATCAATCAGGCACAACATTCCAATATACGTATGATCCATCCAAACCTGCTGTGATGCAGATGGTTGCTTCTAACACTGTACAGACAACTATTAATAACGCCTCAATTGCCGCTACTAAATCTGCAGATAAACAGTTTGCTAACGTAAATGATATTATTACGTACACGACTACTTTAACGAATAACGGGAACACACTTGCATCAAATGTAATATTTACAGATGTAATTCCAAACGGGACATCATTTATTGCTAATAGTGTTACTGTAAACGGGAATACACTGCCTAATGTAAATCCAGCAAGTGGAATTGCCATTGATCCAATAAATCCGAATGCAAATACGCTCATCTCGTTCCAAGTACAAGTAAATTCTATCCCGAATCCAAATCCACTCCCGAACCAAAGCAATACAACGTACCAGTACGTCGTAGATCCTAACTTACCTCCAGCATCCGCCAATACGTTAAGTAACGTAATAACAACTCAAATTAATAACGCTACTATTGTCGCTACTAAGTCTGTGAATACACCGACAGCTGCAATTGGCGATATCGTTACCTATACGATTGCAGTAACAAATACAGGTAATACTCCTGCTAGTGCGACTGTTTTAACGGATGGGCTTGGTGCAGGAGCTTCATTTATCCAAAACTCCGTAACGATCAATAATGTCCCACAACCAGGATTAGATCCATCACTTGGTATTCACTTGGCAGATATTTCGCCAGGAGATACTGTATTCATTACTTTTCAAGCACAAATTTTAGCGATACCACCTAGTGGCACATTAACAAATAATGCTCTTGTAAATTATGAATATACCGTGAATCCCAACCAATCACCTGCTGTCAATAGTACAATTACGAATACAACGGTTACTCCAATTATTGATGCTACTCTTTCTATAAATAAAACTGTCAATTCAACATTCGCTACTATTGGAGATACACTTACTTTCACTTCTACCATTACTAATTCCGGTAATACTACCGCAAACAATGTTATTTTTACAGATGTAATTCCAAATGGTACAACGTTTATTCCAAATAGTTTTACGGTAAATGGAACAACTATTACTAATGCAAATCCACAAAACGGTATCAATATTGGTAACTTGAATTCAAATGCATCTGCTACACTCAGTTTTCAAGTAAACATTACAACACTTCCAAACCCGAATCCAATCCCGAACAAATCATCGCTTCAATATAGCTTTATTGTAGATATAAATGAACCGCCAGTTTCACGAACAGTTCAATCTAATAAAACTTTTACACAAGTAAATACTGCTTCCGTTATCGCAACAAAAACTGCAAGCAGTGCTTTTGCTGCTGTTGGAGATACAATTACGTATACAACTATCCTCACCAATAGCGGAAATACTTCAGCAAACACACCTGTTTTTATCGATATATTACCACCTGAACTTTCATTCGTTCCTGATAGCGTACAAATTAATACAATCCCACAACTTGGATTTAGACCAGATAGCGGAATCTCTTTAGACTCAATTCCAGTTGGAGGAACGACAACAATTAGCTTTCAAGCTATCGTTGGCTCAATACCAGCTACAAACCCAACTTTGAACCAATCTAGCACAACATACTCGATCATTATTGATCCTACCCAGCCGCCGGTGATAGAAACAGCTACAAGTAATCCAACTTTAGTTCAAATTAACGAAGCGATTATTCAAGCAACGAAAAGTGTAGATCGACTATTTTCTGACGTAGCACCTGGAAATTCATTTTTAACGTATACTGTTTTATTGGATAATATAGGAAACGCAACTGCTACGAATATCATTTTTACAGATCCGATTCCAAATAACACAGTATTTATAGAAGATAGCGTTCGAGTAGGCGGAGTTTTATTGCCTGGAGTAAATCCAGCGAATGGGATACCGATTGGGGATATTATTGCTGGAGATTTTATAAACGTTACCTTCCGTGTGCAAGTAGTTAGCATTCCAAATCCAATTTTCACAATTGGACCAGGCGGACCAAACTCACCGGTTGTAAACAGCGCTTCCATTAATTGTCAATTTATGACAGGTCCAAACTTACCACTCGTTTCAAGAAGTACGACGTCCAATCCGGTTTCGACACAAATAAATTCTGGGGAAATTGTGGCAATCAAATCTGTAAATAAAACTTTCGCAACAATTGGCGATACAATTTCTTATACAATTACATTAAGTAACCCTGGAAATGTCACTTCACAAAATATAATTTTTACGGATACTTTACCTGATGGAACGACATTCATATCTGGCACTCTTACAAACGATTCTGGTACACAGCAAATCGGAAATCCAGCTAACGGAATTCAGATTGGAAATATAAACCCAAATGGAACGGCCGTGATTACTCTTAACGTACTTGTTACAAACATTCCAAGTATAAATCCAATTTCTAATTCTAGCTCTGTACAATTTGCATATGTGGTCGATCCTAGTCAACCTGCCGTATCGCAAACGAATGTATCTAATACGGTTTCGACAACTATTAATAGTGCAATTTTAACAACAAAAAAGAGTGCTGATAAATCTATAGTTTCAGTTGGAGATACGATTACGTATACAACTACTATTAGAAATACCGGAAATACAGCCGCAACGAATATTACTTTCACAAGCGCTATTCCAGCTAACACTACCTTTATACCAAATTCAGTCACAATAAATAGCGTTCAGCAGTCTGGTGCGCAACCAGCACTTGGAGTAAATATACCAAATATCGCTCCTGGTGAAACGGTAACTGTTACTTTCCAAGTAAATGTTATTTCCGTTTCCCCTTCCAGTTCAATTATGGGTAATGACACAATTTTATATTCTTATACTGTTGATCCAAACAGCGCTCCTGCTACTACCTCTACTTCAACGAATATTGCTACAAATCCTGTATTAGATGCTATGATAACGATGGTAAAATCGGTCGATCAAACCCTTGTAACACTAGGCGATACCATAACCTATACGACAATTTTAACGAATAACGGTAATACAAATGCAACTAATATTACTTTCACGGATCTTATACCAAATGGTACAACATTTATTACTGATAGCGTTACAATAAATGGACTCACACAAATTGGATTGAATCCTAATACAGGCATAACGATTGGATCAATTGCCCCTAACAGCTCAATATCTATAGCATTTCAAGTGACCGCTACTTCTACCCCTGTTCAAAATCCTATTGCCAATTCCGCTACTGCTTCTTACACATTTATCGCTGATCCCAATGCACCTATTGTTTCAAGAAACGTTACTTCAAACACAGTGTTTACTACGATTAATACAGCTAACATTCTTTCATTAAAACAAGTCGATAAATCCTTTAGTCGTATTGGAGACACACTCACTTATACTGTCGTTTTAACAAACAATGGAAACTCATCCGCACAAAATGTTATATTTACAGATACCGTACCAAGCGTCACTACATTTATTGCAAACACATTTTCTATTAATGGAGTTCCTCAAAGCGGGGCGGATCCATCGAACGGTGTGAATATTGGGACAATAACAGCCGGGACTACAGTAACAGTTTCGTTCCAAGTTACTGTAACATCATTACCAACCGCAAACCCAATTGTAAATTTCTCATCAACATCGTATCAATTAGTCTCACCACCTGAAGCAGAAACTTCAATTAGCAATCCTGTTTCAACCCAAATTAAAGAAGCCATATTATCTATGACCAAAAATGAAAGTGTATCCTTTGCAGATATCGGGCAAACTGCTTTTTATACTACTTCTATTACCAATGTAGGCAATACCGATGCAACTAATATTGTATTCACAGATGCATTACCAAGTGGACTCACATTTGTTCCTAACACATTAACTGTCGATGGCGTTTTACAACCTAACGCGGATCCAAATACAGGTGTATTACTTGCAACACTTCCACCAAATGAAATATATAGCATCGTCTTTCAAGTTACAGTAAACAATATTCCCCCTAGTAACCCAGCACCAAATACAGCATCAACGACGTATGAATTTACTGTTGATCCTGTTAATCCTCCCGTTTCAAGTGCAGCTACTTCCAACACTACACTCCTTCAAATAAACAACGCAACTATTATTAGCACCAAAACAGCAAATCTTACTTTTGCGGATGTTGGTAATACAATAACATTTACACTTAACCTTCCTAATACCGGGAATGTGACCGCAACTGATGTAACTATTATCGATATTCTTGATAGCAATTTAAGTTTCGTTCCAAATAGTTTCACAGCTAATGGGCAAACCATTCCAAACGCCGATTTATCAACTGGTGTAAATATTGGTTCCATTAATGGTGGTAATACGGCAATCGTTACATTCCAAGCAACTGTTATTACACTTCCAACACTTAATCCCATTTCTAACTCTGCTTCTACCACATATCATTATGTCGTTGATCCTAGCCAGCCACCTATTACAACTTCCAATCAATCTAATACAACGACAACACAAATTAATAGCGCTATCCTTACTGCACAAAAAAATTCAAATGTATCTACGGTAGATATCGGGCAGGATATTACCTACACCGTTACAATTACAAATAGCGGAAATGTGAGTGCAACGAATGTTATTTTTACCGACCTTATTCCAGACGGAACTTCCTTTGAACCGAATAGCTTTACACTGAACGGAACTAGCATCCCAAATGCAGATATCATTACAGGCGTTCCAATCGGTGATATCGCGCCAAACGAATCTGTCATCGTAGCATTTCACATTATCGCCAATGAAATTCCGCCTATAAATCCAATTACTAATCAAGCTAGCGTTAGCTTTCAACATATCGTTAATCCAGCTAATCTTCCAGTTTCAAAAAATATTATTTCTAACAACGTTACAACAAAAATTGAAAGTGCTATTTTAAATACTATTAAAATAGGAGATAAAACTTTTGCAACGATTGGTGATACGATTACGTATACAACGACTATTACGAACACAGGCAATATTCCTGCTAACAACGCTATATTCTCAGACCCTTTACCATCGTGGACACAATTTGTTGCAGGATCAGTTATTGTTGATGGCACTCCATTACCATCCGCTTCGATTATTAACGGTGTTGGCATAAATACAATCAGTCCAAATCAAACTGTTACAATCATATTCCAAGTACAAATCGTAAGTAATCCAACAACGTTCACACCTGAACTCCAAAACTTAGGATTTGTTAACTTCCAATATAACGTAGGCAATGCATTACTGGCTCAGCCTGGCAATGTGGAAACGAATGTCTTCGTTACTTCTATTAATACAGCCATACTTTCAGCTGTAAAAACTGCTAATACAGCCTTTGCAAATATTGGAGATACGATCACTTATACAGTTTCGATTCAAAATAACGGCAACACAAACGCTACGAATGTAAATTTCTCAGACCCAGTTCCAACTGGAACGACCTTTGTTGAAAATAGTTTTGCTGTAAATGGAAGTACCATTCCAGGCGCAAATCCAAATAACGGAGTGAATATCGGAACAGTTAGCGCAGATAGTTCCTTAACCGTTACTTTCCAAGTCATAGTTACATCTACTCCACCTTCAAATCCGATTACAAACGTAGCATCTATTCAATACGCATTCATCGTTGATCCGGCCTCTCCTCCTGTTACAGGCACGATAAATTCTAATAGCGCTTCAACACAAATTAATAACGCGACTGTTACAACTGTTTTACAAGCAAATCGTTCAATTGTATCTATCGGGGATGTAATTACGTATACAGCAACATTAACGAATACTGGAAACTTCCCTGCAAACTCTGTATTACTCATTAACGGAGTTCCTGAAGGAGCATTATTTGTTCCAAATAGTGTTACGCTCAACGGGATTTCACTTCCAGATGCAAGTCCAACTCTCGGTATTCCAGTTGGTATTATCGCACCAGGTGATTCCGCTACTATTACGTTCCAATTTCTTGCAAGTTCTATTCCACCGCAAGGAGCGATTATAAATCAAGCACTTACAAGTTACACGTATATTGTCGATCCAAGTCAACCTCCTGTTACAGCAACATCCTCGTCTAATACGGTTAATACAGCTGTTGTTGATGCATCGTTATCCGTAATTAAAAGTACAGATTCTCTCGTACAATCTACTGACGGTACAATCACTTACACAGTAGTCGTTCAAAATAACGGAAATACTACTGCAAATACAGTTACTTTAACAGATTTGGTCCCAGAAGGAACTGCATTTATTCCGAATAGCGTTACCATTAATGGTGTTTCTGTTCCAGGTGCCGATCCTAACGTAGGAATACCATTAAACTCCATCACACCGTCAGAAATCGTCACTGTAACATTCCAGGTTATCGTTCAATCTATACCAAGCGTGAACCCAATTTCTAATACAGCCCGTATTGACTATACTTTTATCGCCGATCCAACTGCTCCTATCATCTCTCGAACAATTACGTCTAATCCTGCTTTCACACAAATTTCGGATGCAACTATCCTTTCTTTAAAAGCAGTCAATGCACCTCAAACAACAACAGGTGATATTTTGACTTACACAATAACACTAGAAAATACCGGAAATATTCAAGCTACGAATCTCATATTTTCAGATACGATTCCCCAAGATACTACATTCGTAGAAAATAGTTTTACACTTAATGGAACAGCTATACTTGGTGCCAATCCAAATGTAGGTGTTACTTTACCTACCTTAGCAGCAAACGCTACTCACCTTATTTCGTTCCAAATTCTTATTAAAGATTCATTCTCGCGAGAATCGATTACAAATCAATCCAATACAACATATACAATCCAACCAGACCCAGGGCAATCGCCTATTACTGAAACATCTACTAGTAATATCGTCATTACAAATTTCGTGCAAGCTCAATTGACAATTACAAAAACATCCAATCCAACAACTGTAGATATTGGCGGAACTATACTTTATATTTCTGAAGTGAAAAATATCGGTAATGTTGACGCAATAAATATTGTTTTCACAGATTCTATCCCAGCTGGGACTACATTCGTTCCCGATAGTGTCACAATTAACGGTGTCCTTCAGCCAGGTGTAAATCCTGAAAACGGAATACCGATTGGAACAATTCCAGCTAACAGTTCCAAAACGATACTATTTCAAGTGCAAACAAATAATCCACCTACTGAAACCGAAATTGTAAATCAATCTTCAGCAACTTACCAATATGTAAGTATCCCTACAGCCCCACCAGTGAATCGCTCTGCAAATTCTAACATTGTTACAACATCACTTCAAAACGCAAATATTATTTCTGTTAAAAGCGCGGATATAACTTTCGCATCAATCGGGCAAATTATTACCTACACAAATACACTACAAAATATAGGAACCGTTCCAGCTAACAATACCGTGTTCATTGATAACATTCCAGAAGGTACTATATTTATTGAAGATAGCTTAGCAATAAATAATGTAATTCAGCCTGGCGCTAATCCTGAAAACGGAGTAACTCTCGGCACGATACAACCAAATGAAACAGTCACTATTTCATTCCAAGTACAACTTACAAATATACCAGTTGGCAATGTAGTCATTAATATTTCAGACACCTCGTACGAATACCAAATTGACCCTAGTTCTCAAATTATTCAGCGTAGATCGTTATCAAATGCAGTAAATACTGAAGTGCGGACGGCAAATGTTAGTGCAATTAAATCCGCTAACAGATCCATTACACGTATCGGTCAAATCATCACATATACAGTCGCAGTTACAAACGCTGGTACAATACCTATTACAAATACTCTCCTACTTGACGCAATTGCTTCTGGCACCACATTCGTTCCAAATAGCATTCTTGTAGATGGCGTACCAAGACTTAACGAAAATCCAATTACAGGTATCAATCTTGATATAATTCTTCCAAATAATACGATTATTGTTACGTTCCAAGTAAGCGTAGTCTCTATACCGCCACAAAATAACATTAATAATATCGCCGTCATTCACTATGAGTATCGACCAGACCCAAGCACACCACCAATTTCAGAAACGACCTCTTCCAATGCTACAAACATACAATTTATTGATGCTATTCTTATTGCTACAAAGTCCACTAATACTGTATTAGCTAACATTGATGAAACCATTGAATATACAGTATTCATTCAAAATAATGGATCGGCTACAACTAACTCCATCTTTTTTACAGATACTATAGCGGATGGAACAGTATTTATTCCAGGAAGTGTAGTAGTTAATAATACTGTACTTCCTGCAGCAGATCCGAATATCGGCTTTTCCATTCCTAATGTCGCAGCAGGTCAAATGGCTACAATAACATTCCAAGTTTCCGTTACGAATTTACCTGCTGTAAATCCAACACCTAATACTGCAAACGTCGTCTACGACTTTATTTTCAATCCTGACTTTGCACCAATTCAAAAATCTACTACTTCCAATACTACTTTTGTTCAAATTAATGATGCTGACATCGTTTCACTTAAAACTGTTGATTTAACCTCTGTAACGATTGGTGACATTTTAACTTATACAACAACTTTAACGAATACAGGGAATACGGATGCCACTGCTGTTGTATTTACAGACAATATTCCTAATGGAACAACCTTTATTGACGGTAGCGTTTTAGTAAATAACATTCCTCAGCTTAATGCCAACCCAAGTGCAGGTATACTTGTAGGAACGATTGCTCCTAATATTTCTATCCCAGTCACATTTTCTGTTACCGTCGTAGCTCTTCCTGCTAGCGGCCATGTTCAAAATCAATCAACTTCTCGTTATACAATAAACGTGGAAGAACAAATATCCACTAGCAATATTACCTTCACTGAAGTTATTTCTGCTAATGTAATTGCGACAAAAACAACCCCTATCCAATATGCTGACCTACAAACTATTATCCCTTACACTATTTCCATTACAAACAATGGGAATATACAAGTAGAAAACATTATTGTTACAGATATCATCCCAGCAAATACGAGCTTTATAGAGAATAGTGTTATCGTGAATGGCAACGCTCGGCCAAATGACAATCCACTTAACGGTATACAAATTGATAACATTCCGCCTAATACGACAGCAACCATTCTATTCCAAGTACGGGTTACTTCGATTCCACAAACAAATCCAATCTCTAACACGAGTACAATTGAATATGAATACACGGTACCAAATCGACCACCTATTACCGAAACTATTATTTCATCAGCTGCTTTAACAGAAATTAATCATGCGAATTTGAATAGTAATAAAGCTGTTGACCTTGCATTTGCAACGGTTGGTGATACGTTAACGTATACGATTACACTAAATCAAACCGGTAATGTTGCAGTAAATGATGTAATCATTCAAGATATTATTCCTCAAGGTACTACGTTTATAGAAAATAGCGTCATTGTAAACGGAGAAACTCTTCCAGGAGTGAATCCAGTAAGCGGCATACCAATTGGTACTATAACTATTGGTGGAGATGCTATCGTTTCATTCCAAGTAACTGTGACTTCTATTCCAACACCAAATGAACTAAACAACAACGCAATTACTACTTTTAACTATATAGTCAACCCAAATAACGTACCTGTTACAAATACGACTACAACAAATACTGTCAAAACTACTGTCCAAAATGATAATGTCATTGCTTTTAAGTCTGCTGATGTAACAAACGCCTTACCTGGTCAAACTTTAACGTATACAATTACGATTACGAATAGCGGTAATGTAACGATTGAAGACCTTCTTGCCATAGACGCCGTACCAATAGATACGACTTTTGTTGCTGGTAGTGTTACGATTAACGGAATCAATCAGCCTAATGAGAATCCTGAAAATGGTATTACGTTAGGAAATCTTGCTCCTAATGAATTTGTTATTATTACGTTCCAAGTGACAATATCTTCTTCTACTCTTCAATCTACAATTAATAATGATGCTTCTGTTTCCTATACCGTTATCATTGATCCAACAAAACCACCTATTACAATTACAAAACAAACAAATACCGTTACAACGACAGTTATTGATCCGATGGTTCGCATTGAAAAAACAGCTGACAAATCTATTGTCGTTATAGGAGATATCATTACATTCACATTAGCGGTATTCAATCATTCCCCAATTCCTACAATCAGTACTTCTGTTATAGACACAATTCCAGCTGGTACAACATTTATAGAAAACAGCGTAACCATTAACGGCACTCCCGTTCCAAATGTTCGTCCAGACACTGGTATTAATATTGGTTCTTTATCTGCAGGTACAGTAGCAACTATAACATTTCAAGTTCTCGCAACTTCTATTCCTTCAAACAGTACAATTATAAATTCTGCAACAGTTACCGCTGCTTTTCAGTTGACATCACAGGATCCAATTATTACTTTCATTGTTAATTCAAATATCGTTCGTATACCAGTTCAATTTATAACTGCAACAGTCACGAAAAATGCTTCCGTCAGCTCAGCTTATTTAAATCAATATTTTGATTACACGGTACGCATTACAAATACTTCTGAAATTTCACTCTCAAATATTTCGTTACAAGATACTATTCCAGCAGGTTTACAATTTATAAATGGCACTGTCTTTATTAACGGTGAACGCTCTCCACTAGCGAATCCGAATATCGGTTTCCTAGTCGCTACTAATTTGGAACCAAACGAAACAATTATCGTGTTATTCACAGTACAAGTGATAAGCCCCCCTGTTAATAATCCCTTTAAAAATACGGCCAATATTTCGTTACAACTTCAAGTCTCGCCTACCGACCCACCAATTACAGTAACCGTTACAAGTAACGAAAACATCGTCACCTTTGTTCCAGAAAATCCAGATGAAGCACTTCCAAATTTAAATTGCTTCTTTGACGGTGAACGCTTCATTCGCATTACTCCTCGAAATGTACGAAATTACCTTTGGACTTGGATTTGGTGGAAGTAATTGAAACAAAAAAGAGATTGTAGTTTGGTTGAAACCAAATTACAATCTCTTTTTCATTACCTATATCCCACTACGTTGTAACTCGTCCAAGGATATACGATTAAACACCATCTCAAGTTATTTTAGTCGTAATAAGTTGGCCAGCTTCATTAATAGTAACTTTCCATTTCACTCCACTAGCAGTCTTCATGATTATACCTTTACTTGCCTCTATTTCAATATCTCCAAACATTCTTCCGCCAGTCGTCGCTAACCAAGCACTCCCATTTTCCATAGAAGATCTTGCAAAGATACGATTAATTCGAAAACGTTTATGATCTTGAGAATAACCACTTAATGTAATTCTAACTTTATATAACTGACTGGCCTTCATATTCGATATAATTGTATCGCCAACATTTAATGGAACATCCAACGCGATAACCCAACTTCCAGTTGCACTTAATGCATATTCAATTTTAATTTTCTTTGGGCTCTCTCCCCATCCAAAATACATTCCAAAACAATTTAACATTTGTATTGGTTTTTTCGTAAAATCCATTTCAATTACAACTGGATTACTATCTGGAACGTCAATATAGTTTACACTTTGTTCATCTATTAAATTAAAGCAATTTGTGAGATTTCCCCCGTACGGCACTTTTCCACTTACTTGCTTAACGTTATATTTCTGCTGAGCATTTACTAAAATATCATCTTGATTTCCTATTAAATGAGGTCTATTTAACGTCAAAGGTAACTGAATTCGTAGGGATTCTTCATAAGTAGACTTACAAACATTGTATTGTCCTTTATCTACAATAGTTGTCGAAAGCAGATTTGAAAAAAGGTAGTTACGATGAGAATTGGAAGAAAATTCAATAACAATTTGTTCACTACTCATCCGGTACGTATCCCAGATCATACAATCAAATGTATTATACGCACCTGAACAACGAATTACTTTTTCCGTTTGTTGTCTACATTGCACTTGAATATCATGAAACGTATTTCCTGAACTTTCATTTGGCAAATCACTATTTCCATCTACTTCAATCCCATACACACATCCATCAATAAATATAGATTGAAATACATTGGCGTTAATCCAGCAAGGTGTATTGATATCATTTATATATTCTGTCTTCAAATGTATTGCAGTTTGAAAGTTTTTAATTTGAATAAATTTAACTTGAAAGAAACTAATAAAATCCCATGCCTTTTGACAATAAAAATGTATAGCTTTTCCTTTATACGATGGAGTTGTATTTATTATATTTATATTTGATATAACAGATTGATTAGGTACTTCGATTTGTTGTGAACCAGAAACATAAATAACAGCAGATTGAAACAATGGATTTATAACTTGAAGAGTACCACCAACTATCGAAGCGTTACTTTGTAGCTCAAATGCATTAAAATCCCCATCAATTTGCAGTGTTACGGTAGGATCCAACTCTAATCTTACGTTTGATTTAATAACAATCGGCTTTACAATTTTGTACGTATTTATCCCTGTAATTCTAACCGTCGAAATTCGATTCGCTACACAATAATCAATAGCTTGCTGAATTGCTAATGAGCTATCATTTCCCGAGTTTGGAACTGCGCCAAAACAATCAATATGAACGCTACTTTCTGGCGCACAATCTTCTTGGGATGAAATATATTCTGACAAAATAAATTCACTCCTCATATTACCTTTTTCATATAATATGTGAGTTGTCTCTTAAAAGTTTCTATAATAAAAAAAACAAACGACCTACTCGGTCATTTGTTTAATTCATATATATTTTTCGTTTCCTCTATCATTTTAGTTAACGAGAAATATCTCATTGCTTTCTCTCGTGCTTTCAATCTAATAGCAGTTACCTTTTCTTCATTCCCTTGTAGTTCCTCAAGCGCACTTGCGAATTCTGATTCGCAATATTCAGATATCAAAACACCTGACTCTCCATCTATTACCGCTTCATGTATTCCACCAACATCTATTGAAACAATTGGTGTCCCTGTAGCCATCGCTTCAATTACTACCATTGGAAACACTTCACGAAAAGATAATAAAAGTAAGGCGTCCATATTCCCTATAAACTCATGCGGCTCTGAAATATTCCCTAGCATCTTCACCCTTTGCTGCAATCCATATTTTTCTATTTCTTTCATAATCGATTCTTTCTCTGGTCCATCACCAGCAATATAAAACATAAAATCATTTCTCTTTTTCAACACATTTGCAATTTTGACAAATAGTTGATGGTTTTTCTCTTTGGATAATCTAGCTAATATCCCTATTTTATATGTAGATTCTTTCTTTTTCTGCTGGAATAAAAACTTTTCAATATCAACACCGTTATAAATTGTATTTATTTTTTCTTCTGCTACATGAATTGAAATTAAATTGTTCTTTTCAAACTCACTTACTGTAATAATATTGTTCACATATTTATTCATGAAATACCGAAAAAGCGTTGGCATTTTCTTTTCTAATATCGTTACATTGTGTTTCGTATAAACAATTTTCATCTTTTTTTTAATAAACTTTTGAAGTAGAAAAGCATATAATACCATTCGCAAACTATTTGCATGAATAAGTTCTATCTTTCGTTTACAAATTTCGTTTCGTAAATAATAAATATTTCTCAAATGATTCCATCGACTAAGTAAGATAAAATTTTCTTTTCTAGTAAGGGATTCATATAGTTCTCCATCACCTGCAGCTGTATAAATCTTAAAATCCTCATAATGCAAATTATTTTCTAATTTACAGAAATAATTTTCGGCTCCGCCAGTTATCAATTTATCAGTCATCAACAGTATATTCATAATTGCGTCTTCCCAACTACATTGATTTTATTTTTTTTATAAGCATGATAAGCATACTTACTAAAATAGTAAAAGCTTTGCACTGCATTAAGACTTTTTTGGTCCCTTAATAATTTCCAATACCGAAAAGCTGCTCTAACTTTATTTCTCGAAACAGAATTTGCTACAATTCGATACTTCGCTAATACTTGCTGTATCCCTTTTGCTTCATGCCCTTCATGTAATAAGTTCAGCCATAACGCTGTATCTTCCGGCTGTACACTAGGCATTTCGACATACGGAATTTTTTCACGATCAATCATCACCGTTAAACACCCGATAATTGTATTTCCTACTAAATAATGATAGTCAACAGATTTTGGTACACTCACTTCGCGATTTAATTCATTACCATTTTCATCAATTAAACTATACGACGCATATGAAAAAGCAATATTCATTTCTTCCATAAATAACAATTGTGTCTTCAATTTATGCGGCAACCATATATCATCACTATCTAAAAAGGCAATGTACCTTCCTCTCGCCTCTCGAATCGCTAAATTCCGAGCTTTAGCAGCACCAACATTTTCTTTTAATGATAATAACCTAATACGTGAGTCTCCTTCTATTATCTCTTTAATTTTTGCGGCAGATTGGTCGGTTGAACAGTCATCAACGATAATCATTTCCCAGTTTTCATACGATTGATTCTGTACAGATAAAATTGTCTCACCTATAAATCGTCTACTATTATAAGAAGGTGTTATTACAGAAACATGAGGCGCCTTATTATGTGCTGATAGACATTTTACCATCTATCTTTCCCCTTCCTTCATATATTGAAATATACTTCACAACAACTGCTAAAAATAAAAAGAACGCTTCGTTAATAATGAGTGACAATGACATCATCTGAAATAAAAATGCAATCATAGTCAATAGAAGGTATGGTTTTTCACGAAACAAAGTATGCTGCGCTAACTTAAACATTAATATGAATAAAAACGCACTATATAGAAGAAAACCAATTGTACCCGACTCAGACAAAATTTCTAAAAATGTATTGTGTACATATAATTTTTCATTAAATTGATACTCATAATAATTCGAGAAGTTAAACGCACCAATTCCGATATATGGATTGGATAAATAATATTTAAAAGCAGCTTCCCATAATGTAAATCTACCACTTCCATTATCATGGGAAAAATCAGAAATTCGTTTATTTAATATGTCATCTAATTGGCCCCCCATTACACTATTCGATAAACTAAAAATAACTACACTAAACAATACTAAACTCATAATTATTTTTATTTTTTTAGCGAAACTAGACATACATATATATACAAAAATGACAAGCACAAGCGCTAATATTCCCCCTCTTGAAAAGGTTAATAGACTCGTCGTAACACATAAAATTAACCCTAAGATGTTAGTGATATTTTGCAAATTCGTCATATAGTACATAAAAAATATTGTATTATAGAAAATAAAAATGTTAGGATCATCTAGCAATCCAATTAACCGTGGATATCCTCTATCAACTAATAATCCAGCAAAAATTTCTCTCTCTTCTCCACCGTATAAACTAAAGTATTGTAAACCGATTATATAGAGTAGTAGACTTACAACATTAAATACTATTCCTACATAAGCAATAGATGATTCAAGTACCACTATTTCAGTATTCCCCAATAAATTTCTCATTATAAAATAGCATCCTAAAACGAGTAGCACGCCAAAAATCATACGAATACTAGCATTTAAATACATAGAAAGAATTCCGCTTAAACAATAAATGAAATAAAACAGTAAAAATATAACTTCATGAAAATATAACTTTTGAATATGAAAGTCTTTAATTGTTAAACAAAAATATATGACTAAAAAAATCATATATATCTTCAATGAAAATCCAATATATAAATTGTATTTACTTAACATGACAAATAATATTAGAAGAATAATCCATCCCATTGATACTTTCATATTATTTTCCATAGGCTATATCCCCTGTTTCGTAATATAATCCTTTTTGCGTATTTTTCTTATAAAAGAAAGAAGAAGTTTTTTTAGCTCATAATCATATAGGAATATGGCAGCTACTACAATTAGTATATTAAGAACAAGCGCAATTAAATGATATGTATGCAATATATATTGCACTCCAATAAAGGTTACACCAAAATAAATTGTATACGGTATTACAATTTGGAATACAATTTTTTTCTTCACTACACTTACCGCTATATATCCCACTAAAGCGACTATTTCAAATAAAACCATAGCGTATGCCGCTCCTATCACTCCACCAAGACTACTAAAGCTATAAAGCATAACCCCACCTATCACCAATGCTACACACTGCACAACAGTCCTCTTATTTTGACAACCACTCGTCGTTAAACCGTCAGCAATGGCAATATTTAAACTTTGTAGCACAATAAGAAATGATAATATTTGGAGTGGTTCTACTGCATTCCTCCATTCTTCATGAAAAAATATAGAAATAAAGTATGGTGCTAAATGATATAAACCAATCGTCATACATATTCCTACAATCGCCATTGATTTAATTTGAAGTAAATTTAATTTCGTATGCTCTTCTATATTATTCTGGTTATAATGCTTAAAGAGCACCGGAAAAAATGCACCTGCAATTACCCCTGGTACTTGATATAAAGCTGCCGGCATCCGGTACGCCACTGCAAAAACACCTACCATACTTAATGGCAATGTATAGTTAAGCAAGATAGGCGCTAATTGTGGCGTACTCATTATTAAAAAACCGCTAATAATAAAGGGAGTTAATTGCCAAAATAACGCTTTATGAATTACGACTTTCATATTCATTTTCGTCTTTCTTCTCATGATATATATACTGAATAAACCACCAATCATATACCCAAAAGCATATAAGCGAGCTGTTACATACACCGGTAACTCTCCGAAAATACAAAAACATGTAATTATAATGACAACTGATGCTGATACAACTTTTATGAGCGCTATATACTTCATACGTTCCGTCAGTTGAAAATAGGCAATCCCTATGTTTTGCCAAGTTAATCCTATTAACATGAAAAACATTACGTTTATCATCATATAAATTAAATTTTTATCCGCATACATATAATGAATAGCAATATAACCGATGATAGAAATAAAAATAAGTAGAATCATCCTTATTTTTATATACGATGATAAAATCTGCTCTAAATCTGCTCCATCCTTTGCCCCTTCTCGAAGAAACGTATTACTAAGTCCTAAGTCTGTAAAAAATAACATAACAAACGTCACTGCTATGGCAACACTAAACATCCCATAATGTTGTGCGTTAAAAAAGTTTGCTAAAACAATTAAACTGACGGCCTGAAGAAGGTTAGCTAAAATCGTACTATAAAATAGATGGATAATATTGCTTAGAATAGATCTACCCATACAAGTTCTCCTTTGCAAGTAACCTACTTACATATGTTGTTTGTTTACATATATATTTATCTTGCACCATTACCGTTCAATACAATTAAAACGGTTTTACATAAAATACGGATGTCCATCCGAAATGTTTTCATTTCAATATACTCCATGTCCAGCCTCAACTTTTCCTTTGGATCAAGATTATACCCTCCATTTATTTGTGCCCATCCTGTTAATCCTGGTTTTACTATTAAACGTTCCTTAAATTCTGGAATATACGCATCAAACTCATTATAAAAAAACTCTCTCTCTGGTCTAGGGCCTACAAAAGACATATCTCCTCTTAAAATGTTTAAGAGCTGTGGTAATTCATCAATTCTCGTTTTTCTTATAAACAATCCAACTTTTGTAATTCTTTGATCATGTTCTTTTGCCCATTGTGGTCCGTTCATTTCAGCATCCTTTACCATCGACCTTAATTTAAATACATTAAACTTCTTCCCGTTTATACCTAAACGTTCTTGAAAGTATATTGGAGCCCCTGATGTTTCTAAGGTAATCATAATACAAAAGAACAACATAATTGGTATTGTTAATAGTAACAATATGATTGAAAATATAATATCAAACAAGCGTTTTACACTTCGATTCAATATGCTAGGCTTTTCTTGAGCCGGAATCGTATACAACTTGGCTTGATTTGTTTCACGAATCATGGATCGTTACCCCCACATTCAAGAATATAAAATTATACCTATTAATTCACATTCTTTCCTATTTATATCCGCTATTACTTTTTGCACTGTACGTAGTGAATCTTTTCGCTTTTTAACTGCTAAAACCACTCCATCGCATTTCCCTGCAATAATGTGCGTAGCAGGAAGCTCAAATACTTCAGAAGAATAAACGAAAATGTAATCAAAATCTTCTTTCCACTTAGCAATCGCATTATCAAATTCATCCATAGCAACTAAAGGCGTCCCTGTATGTACTGTTTTTTTTGCAGGAATACAATATAAGTAATTAGACAAATTACTAGAAAAAGATTCATAATTGCAGGAGGAAGAGCTTATTATATCGTTTACTGTTATCATGTGATCACTTTGTAATAATACATGTAGTTTAGGGTCAGAAAAATTCACATCAATAAGTAACACCTTTTTTTTCATTTCCGCAAACACTAGACCCATATTTACTATAAGCGAGGCAACAACACCTCTGTCCTTCGTTGAACTAACTGTGAACAGTTGTTTTCCGGATTTTTTCAGCTCGTGATACACCGTATAAAACTGCTCTTTCATCAGATCATCATGCAAATTGAATGGCAGCTGCTTCTTTGTCCTAAACATCGACATGTTCACCTCGATATATAGATGATTTTTTATCAACCTCTGTAGGTTTCTTTTTTCTATTTGGTTCCATATTTATGTGACCAATAACAGAGACTGTTGTTATTTTCTCTAAATCCTGTTCCGTGTATATACGTTCATCAAAATAATCTCGAAATACAGCTAAACCTATCCCAACAAAAAAACTAACAATTAAAGAAATAGGAATGATCAGTTGAAATTTCGGAAACAATTTTTCAGCCTGTTCCTGTAACTCAGGATCAGTTAATACTTTCACCCCTTGTACATTTGTGTACTGTTGAAAGCTTTTTTGTGATTGCTCTGCCAATGTCTTTACAATGTCTTTCACGATTTTCGGATTGGAATCTTTTACTGTAACAGTTACAATTTGTGAGTTGTCCGTATTCACAACCGAGATTTTTTGTGCTAATTCATAACTTGATTGCTCTAATTTCAAAGTTTTTTTGACTGTTGAAATAATTAATGGGCTTTTTAAAATATCAACATACGATGTTACTAGTTGCTTATTTTCTTGTGTTTTATTTGTTGAATTTTCCTTATTAAACTCATCTAAATTCCCAACAAGAATTTGCGTTGAATATTGATATGACGGCTTTAAAACATACATAGAGATAAGAACTAAAGAAGCGGTTAAACAACACATCGTTAAAATAATCGTTACGAATCTTCTTTTCAGTAATTGTTGAAAATCTTTTATACTCATTTCTTGCTTCAATTATTTCACCGCCCTTTTCTGAATAACATCCTGCAATTCACTCTTTACAGATAACCCTTTCTCTCTTCTATCCACTTGTTTTGTTACATACTTTCCGACTCCGAATGCAAATTTTTCTACATATACATACGAAAGCATTGCAAGTATAAACGAAAAAACAAGTGAAAAAATTAAAATAATAGGCAACGGTAATATTTCATGGAGCATGTATATAAGGGAAAACAACGATATAATATGGTATAAATAAAGACTGTAAGAAATCTTCCCCAAATATAACAAATATTTATTATGTAGCAAGGACGACAAAGTTGATATTGACAAACTTAATATGACAAATAAACATGCACTTATCGCCACTACGTAGTCTCGAAATATAAAATTATTGAGCACTTTAATTTCTCCTATAAGCCCTTCATACATAAAAAGTAAAATCGCAAATAAAAACCATGCAATTTTCGTGTTTTTAGTACAATTACTATAAAAAACTATTAAATTATTTTTATACTTCGCAACTAGTGCTCCTAGTAAAAACAGTACTGTGTAATGCAATGTTAATGCATAGCTTGTTAATGTTAAGCCCGAGCGAAACAAAAATAATATTACGACAGAACATATACTAAAACTAAACAATAATAGTAATGAACACCTTAACGTTTTTCGTAAGCAAATCATCAAAATTAACGGGAAAATTATTGATATTCGCATTTCATGGACAAGTGACCAAATCACACCGTTATATGCATCTGTATTATATTTCCCAACCAATAAAATATGTTGTGCGATTAAGCTTGAAGAACTTTCAATCGTCCATGAGCGATTAAACCATTCACTTAAATAAGAAATACCATATTCACTAATTGTAATCTGGCATACAATAGCTATAATTATTGCCACAATATAAGGAATATATATTCTGCATATACGTTTTAAAAGGTATGACCCATAGCTACTATAGTTTTTTTGAATAGATTCATACAAAACAAATCCGCTCAAAACAAAAAAGATAATAACTGATTCGTTACCACTACTAAAAATTAGACGAGCAGGCGTTTCTTTTAATAGATACACAACAAATGGTTTATTATCTTCATAACTGTAATTTTGAAATGCTGAAAAAATCATTAAATGATGACCAATCATTACTACTAATGAAGAAATCCCTCTTATAGAGTCCAATTCTTCGTATCTTTTCATCTTTTTACATCAACTCCTAATGAAATGATAATAATCATTTCAAAGCGACATCTTTATTCATATTCCTCTCCTTTCTTTTCATTCCAATTTTTCATATTAAAATGATTTTATAGTATAAATTTGAGTGTATTGTAACATTTTTTGTAATATTTTGAATAGAAAATCTCAAAAATTGGTATATACCAATTTCAACCTCGAAAAATGAGTAATATTGATAGAAAAACGCTATAAAAATATCTTGCATATTTACAAAATTAAAGAGCTGAATAGCGTTTTTTCAATATAAAATAAAAAAGATAGCCTACATAGGCTATCTTTTTTATTTTATTTAATTACTGGCACCACTATATGCTACATGTCGTTTCTCAATTCTCTCTTCAATTTCTTTCATATTTTCTTTATTATTTAATAGTGATTGTTTATTTTCAATTAATAATTGTTTAAAAGATTTTCTCACTTTTTTTCTCATTTTCATTGTCCTCCTTGGGGGATGGTTTATATAAAAGATAAAGAATTATCTGTGTGTTCTTATAATAATTGATTGTTGTGAATTCTATTTGAACTTCATATGAAAATCTCGTTTATTTTCTGACAACTTTGTGAACACGAAAAAATGATTATCTAAAACTATGTTGAAATTAATTCACTTCATGATAAAAGTTATTATTTTCATCAACTTTTATCATTATATCTTGTCGAAATATTTATATATTTAAAATTGAGTTCGACATAATTTTATTTATTATAATACTGTTTACAAAAACAAAAAGAAGGTGTCACCAAGTCAAAGTTCGACTTATGCAACATCCCTCTTCCCAAACTATTTATAGCATATTTATTAATATTTCAGGTCTTCCCCAATTCATTTCTTCACAAACAAATCTAAGTTTTTCTTCATCCATTGTGTGTAATCCTTCTTCTAGTGAACATGAAATTGGAACTTCACAGTGAATTTGGGCTAATTGTAACGAAATATTTAAGTTCTCTAAATCACTTTCAATCTTCGTACGCTGCGCTTTTGTTAATGATTCTACATTTTCTAGTACAGCGGATACTGTTCCGTGCTCTTGAATAAGCTTATACGCTGTTTTTTCACCGATACCTTTTACCCCTGGATAATTATCACTTGTATCTCCCATGAAAGCTTTTGCATGGACGATTTGCCACGGCTCTACACCTTTTTCTTCCATGATTTTCTCCGGTGTGTAATATTCGTAATTTCCAATTCCTTTACGCAGAAGCATGACTGTAACGCTCTTATCAACAAGTTGAAGTAAATCCGTATCACCTGTTAAAATATAAACTTCAGCTTCATTGCAATATTGTTTTGCAAGCGTACCGATACAATCATCGGCTTCGTAGCCTTTCATACCGATAACTGGAATGGATAATTTTGCAGTCATTTCTTGCACTAAATCAAATTGAGGAATTAATTCTTCTGGTGGCGCTGCACGATTTGCTTTATAATTCGAGAACGATTCTGTTCTAAATGTCGTACTTCCCATATCCCAGCATGTAACGATATGTGTTGGTTCGATCGCTTGCGTAGCTGTTAATAAGTGTTTCATATAACCATGAATCCCGTTCGTAGGGGTTCCATCTTGTCGTTTCATAAATTGTCCGTAGACACTTGTTGCGTAAAAAGCACGAAATAATAGTGCCATACCATCAACTAATAATACTTTTTTCATAATTCCTCTCCTATTAAAAAAATAATAACCTTACGTTATCACGTAAGGTTATATAAATAGATTACCATTCTACGTTTTTGCTCAACTTTGTCTATTATACATTGTTTTTGTATATTTAGCATCATTAACACATTAAGACGTTCTACTACAACAAGTATGCAAGATGCCTGAATACGTATTTTTTCCAGTAGAAACAACGATAGCTTTTGCATTTCCACTAACAATATGCGAACCTTTAAAACATACATTTTCAAGCTCAAGTGGATTATAATCTTTCATCCGTTTTAATGGAATAAACCGTTTACGTTCAAGGTGATAGCAGCTCTCAAACTTCTCTATATTCGCTTCGTTTCCCGTTAACACAGACTCATTCACTAATAAATCATCTGCATAAATAATACGTACATCAGCTGGCACAGCATCTCCAGCCGAAAGAAAAATCATATCTCCAGGTACAAGTTCTTGCACAGGTATCTCCATCATTTTCAGTTCACTATTTAGCCCTGTACTACTAGAACATTCTACTCTAGATACAGTAATCGTTTCACGTTGTAATTCATCACACACACGTTGTTTTGAAAAACCTGGAATCATGCCACCTAGCTTCATCATTACTTCTGCAAGAAGTGCTCTTTTTGAAGTTAGTTCATTTCGGCCATATACTTGAATACGTTTTTGTGCCTCTTTCATTGATAGTCCGTCTCTTGTTGTTTTAAAATATGCAAATACAGATTTTACATCTCTTGTTGCAATTTCAATTAATAAATCTTTATTTTTTTGGAGCATTGTTTGTTCTTTTATTAATTTTTTACTTAGTTTATATGACGTGTTACCCACAGTTTTGTTTGCATATAACATATTATCGTCTCCTCCTTTACAACATAGGAAGAAACGCTTTGTTTCTCAATTTATCCACTTTACTGTGAAAGTGTCTCGCGCTTTATAAACGCTATATTGTGATAAATATAGAGGGAGGAACAAATCGTTTCCTGCCTACATCATATATTTTTGATTTGAAGTATATGGGTAACGGAACCGAGTCAGAATTTGACATGCTCCTCACCTCCTCGTTTAATTTTATAGTTTATAATATGAAATTACTCATAGCTTGGTAACAAAAAAGACCCCTACCCTTAAGAGAGTAGCGGCCATTACATACACAAATAAACGATTTCTAATATAATTAGAAATCTACGGACCTCTCCCTCACCGAGTTTTAGCACTGTATAGCATAGGTACATTACCAGCTACGTTAAGAAAAACCTTAATTCGATCATTCCTGTTGACCCATTGGCGTCTCTCGACATTTTTGGGCAGTAGCATTTCTCTATACAGGAGCCTCACCTAACAGAGACTTATTTTCATTACATTGAAAATGTTACTCTTATTTAAAATAGATGTCAACCGTAGCCTACAATTTTTTCAAATGGTATGGCAAACTAACGTATATAAAGTGAAACTTTAATCAGTGGGGGTTTTGTTCATCCGCCACTGATTATTAGCCCTCACCAATCGGGCTGCCCGGCAAATAGCGGGATAAAATAAAAAACTTTACGTTTAAACGTAAAGTTTTTAATAAGTTATACAACCAGCGATTACAATCCCAATTGAAAGCGATAAAAACATAAGAAAAAGACCGACTGCTTGATTATCTTCTTCGAGACTTTTGTTTATATTAAAGCGTGGTGTAAGCCACTCAGCTAAATAAAAGACGATAATTTGAGCCAAAATCCCAACTGCTCCCCACGAAATCATATCAAGAAGTGAAATTGAATTAGCTGCTGTCGAATATAAAACGATAGCTAACCCAAGTAATCGCCCTCCAAGCACATAGCTTACCGCCTTATTACCTTGAGCCATTAACTTAAATTCCTTAACTTTCGTTGTCACTTCCATCAAGAACAGACCAATACATAAAAGTCCAAGTGTTACTGCTAAATATAATAAAAAATTAATCATTTTTCCCCCTCCTTTTTATACCTACCGGTAAATAGTACGATTCATTTCCTGTAATCTTTTCTCCCGCGCGAATACCGATACTACTCGCTTTTCCAGCAATTAAAAAAGAACCAAACACATAGGACAGTTTCTCCATCCCTTTTTCTGTTTCCAAGGATACGACTGGCAGTTCTGTATACTTTTGAAATATCGGCAGTGCAGTTTTATACGTTTGATGTGCATTTTGAAGCATAATATTTTCATCCTTATCGCGAATCGTAATTGTATCTCCTTCTCTACCAAATGAAGGTTTTTGAACGAAAGAACCTTTTCCTAAAAATAAATCTGGTTCTAAATATGTAGGTAACATATATTCTTTAATCCACTGTTGTTCCTCGTTTGTATAAAAGACCTCTTCTTCTGCTAACCCCCAAATAAGACACTGAATTGATTTTGGCTGAAGTAAAAATGCTGACAAAGGATTTATTATAAAAAGCTTTCCGGCTTTTACAAGTTGCAGCAGTTCCACACCTACCAAATCTCCTGTTTCAGGATCTTGATCCTCAATTAAATCTTCTATCGGATATGTTTGGCGATATAAAACATCAATCTTCGCCCCATCTTTATCAACTAGAGCATCTTTTGTAATTCTAAGTTCTGACATTGGCACTACTTTATTTTCAACATGGCATAGCTGACTTAAATACATAGTGGTATTCCAATCCTCGATATGTTCATGATGTGCTGTAAAAACAACATTTGGATTATCTAATCCCTTTGTCGCTTCCATTACTGCTTTCGTTACACCAGAAGATAGCAATCGTTCTTGATCCGAGTTTGGATCATCATAGCCTAGATTTTCACATACTTTCCCATTCATTTGAAAACATTCCACAATAAAAGTTGGTGTATCACTATTAAACTCAAGCATTTTGATTTTGTTATCCTCTGTTACAGCAAAATCAAATCGCGAAATTACAGATTCAGGATAAAGCCCTTTCATTCTAATGAATGATAAACTCGGGGATGGAAAGCCAAGATCTAGAAGCTGTTCGTCACTTAGATTACGCAGCAGTCTAGCAGTCTTAAAAAATATTTTGCCCATTCGTTCAGTCGCTAAGTGTAATTGGTCCAAAGTCTGATTTGTTATAGAAAAAACATGAAACAAACTATACTCACATTCATATAAATCCGACCAAAAATTCGGATATTTTAAATAAAATTCTTTTCGATCCCTTATGTATTGCGACATATTTTAGCCCCCAAATCCTCCCTTTGAACCGCTTCCAATTCCACCTTTAAATTCAGTAGACGATTGATACGATTTAAACGCCGATGAATTTTTAAAAGTGGATTTATTTTGATAGTATCGCCCACCATAGAAATAATGCCCACGATAACCTGAACTACTATCATCACACTGCCATACCCCAAGTTCATCATCCCAATCCCAATCAGAACAACTATTATCATTCGGTTTTGGGGGAAGATCTTGTGCGCAACCAAATAAAGTGCCAGTCATTAAAGACGTTACGACACCACCTACTAGCCATTTCGTTTTTGTCACCTTCGCACTCCCCTTTTTAAATTCTATTCCTATTATATAGGATGGCATGATAAAGTAGAAGAAAAAGGAAGAAGAGGTATAAAATGCGCTTAGAATATCGACTTAATGATGAAACGAAAGGGTATCCTGCTTTATGGAACTACGCCAATATTTCTAATTCTGAAATTATCGCACGCATGACTTGTGAATATTTTATTAAAGAGAAAAATACTTATGTTGTTACTGCAACTTCGGTTGACCCAGACGGAACAGCAGTTATTTATATTCAAAAAGAAGTTTTCGCCAATGACCCTTCAGACCCTACATACTCCCACATCGGTTTTGAAATTAGAGAACTAAGTGAAACAAGTTCAAGCTTAGTAGATAGTCAAGATGTATGGAACTACGAAGAAATTTTACCATCTCTTCATTCAGATATTATATATATTCAGCGAGACGGCATTTCTATGGAATTCTCCTTGGATTCAAGAGAGATTGATGAAGACAGAAAGTGCTACATTTATTACGGAAACTTCACAGGTGAATCAAGATAATATTAATATATCTATGCAACAAAAAAACCTTACGTATAAAACGTAAGGTTTTTATATAGCCCCACATATGCCGTTCTCTCTAGATGTCCATAAACCTGCTCTCACAGGTGGATGCCCTCACAAATGTTTGTAACTTCCTTCTTAAAAAGATGGCATGTTAGCTACATTTAAATATTGAACTTCCATATTAAACTTATTGGTTTAAGACATGCATAAGCTACGTACACCGTAGGAATTTTATATAAGGTTAGTTGAAATAAGACCCCCGCACGTGCCGCTCCTCGTAAATGTCCAAAAACCCGCTACTCGCAGGTGGATGCCCTCACAGTTACCGTACATCTTCCTCCACAAGGAAGGCTTGATGATGGTCGCTAAATATTGAGCTTCCGTATAACTAACATCGGTTTTAGACATAAATAAGTTACGCACACCGCAGGATGTATTATTTACTTGTCGTTATATTATCACATTGTTTCCAATGTGTAAAATACAAAGTTTTTCGAGCAATCTCTTGCTTGTGACCTTATTTTAATACAAATTATTTTTGCATGCAAGTGATTAATCTTCTTCTTTTGCAATTTGATTTTCTGGATAAGAGATCCAATCACTCCAGCTACCTGCATACAATTTAACATTTTGGAATCCAGCCAATTTTAATGCGACGATATTTGGACATGCCGTAACACCAGAACCACAATATACAATGGTTTCCTTATCTTTCGACAGATTTTGGAATCGTTCTTGTTGCCCAGCTTTATTCTTAAATTGTCCTGATTGCAACATTCCATCCTTCCAAAAATGGTTTACCGCTGTTGGAATATGTCCTGCTTTATGATCGACAAGTTCCTCTACACCAGCATAACGTTTGGGCTCTCTTGAATCAATTAATGTAACATCCGCACCTGCACGGATATTCTCTCTGACCGTTTCCATCGTTACAAGCATATGATCTTGTATATTAGCTTTGAATGTTTTTCGTATAGCAACAGGAATTTCCGCTGTTGTCGGTAGTCCATTCTCTTTCCAAGCCTGGAAACCACCATCTAATATATATACTTTCTCATGTCCTACATAGTTACATAACCACCATAAACGAGCAGCATTTGCACCGGCTTGACTGTCATACGCAATTACTGTCGTATGTTCATCAATACCAGCCTTCGAAAGCTTGTCTGCAAACTCCTCAATATTTGGTAAAGGATGGCGGCCACCATGTTCTGCTATAGGACTTGATAAATCTAAATTCAAATCAAAATATAACGCATGAGGAATATGTCCTTCTTCATACTTTTCTCTACCCCAATTAGGATTCGCTAAATCAAAACGACAATCGATTATACGGACATTCTCATCTTCTATATGCTCACGTAACCATTCGACTGTAACTATCATCTTTAACGACCTTCTTTCTCTTTCAAACGACTTACATACTCCATAACCATTTCTTCTGTAACATATTTACGCTGCAAGGTAACACCATTTTTTGCAAGATCATTAATCTGCTTCGTTACAACATTAATGACATCAACCGAAAATTCTTTCCCATTTGACGCAAGAGATACGGCAGCTTCAATAGCTGCTTCACGCTGTGCATCTAATTGTAAACATGCTTTTACACTTTCATTTTGTTTACGAGAATGTGCTGTAATTGCTTTATGTACTTCCATCTTCTCTTCCCCCTAAATAGTTATACGTTTTTATTCAATTCCATTGCAAGCCGGATCATATCACGACATACAATCCCATTTTCAATAATCTCTTCTTCATAATGCTTCGAAAAGTAATCAAAATCAATAGAAAAAATACGAAATCCACATTTTTGATATAAAGCAAGTTGTGAAACACTAGAATTGCCTGTACCAACTTCAAGTTTTGACATACCATATCCTTTAGCAGTTTCTACAGCATGCCTTAATAGCTTCTTCCCAATCCCTTTTCCTTGCAAATGCTCTGCAACCGCAATATTCATGATTTCCATCGTCTTTGGCCTTGTTTCCAAAAGAACATATACACCGATAACGCTCCCCCCCTGCTTAGCTACGTATGTTAATCCTCTTTGTACATACGTAGCTATTTGCCGTTCACTTGGATCAGCAAGTAACAATAAAGCCTTCGGTATAGCCTCTTTTGGAATACGTTCTATTACAACAGACATAAAAAATTCCCCCTTCTCTATTGTTCTAAACCCTCCTTGTCTACCATAAATAATAGAAAGGAGGGATTCACCATGGACAACAATGAGAAAAAATGCAACGTCATCTCTATTGATGGAAAGAAGAAGAAAAGCGACACGTATTCCTATCCAAAATTAGTAGTTGAAAACAAAACATATGAATTTTCTTCATTCGTCTTATGCGGTGAAACACCAGATGGCAGACGACTCGTTCTTACTCATATGATTTCTACCGATGAATTTGCTGGATTTGTAAAATCTTTAGATACTGTACTTCAAAAGAAAATTGAACGAATCTTTTTCTCATAACGACTATATAACATAAATTTCTTTTTCAATCTCTACTAACTGCTTTTGCAATTGTTCTTTACTTTGTTCATATAGAGATACATCGATCGTTTCAGCCAATGCAAACAATATACTTTCATAATAGTTCATCACATCTTGCTGCATCACTTTTTGGAATAAATTCCACTTCATATCCCACTCTTGCTTATAATGATGAACAAATAAATGTTTTTCATCAGCTACATAGTTTGATACGAGCGGTTCTAATACAGATTTAGCGTCTTCTTGCATAAAAGCTTTGTCATTCTTTTCAAAAAAGCTTTTCTCATTTTTAAAATGTGCCAGTGCTTTTTTGAAATCTTTTATTTCAACTGAAGGGAACGGTTCTTTATGTGTAATATCTTTGTATTCATACTCCACTGTTCCATTCATAGAAATTGATTCATTTTCTACTTTACAGTTCACTACAATTTCATCCTTTGCACGCTTCATCGCTTCGTCTATCCATTTTTCAAGGCGTAATGATGTCGCACGCATTTCTTGTAATAAATCATGCTGAATAAATGCTACTAATTCCATAACACACTGTTGCAATTGTGTTTTCACATTTCCATCCGTTCGAAGTGATGCCGGATTAATAAATTCAGTAAACACATCATTATAGCGGAGGAATAGACGCTGTTGCACGTAATAAAGCAACTCTTTCACTTCATTTTGCATCGCCTGTTCTTCAGCAAGTACACTATATGAAGAAATGATATGAAGTAGTTGATCACGCTCTGCTTCATATTTTTTCGTTTGCTTCTCTTTCTCTTCATTCCCCTGCTTTGCACCCTTTATCATGTTTACTAAAAGCTGATCTGCCCCTTGCAACGCACCATATAGAGCATGCACAGAAACAAGCATTAAATCTCTCATCATAAAGGACGTAAATGATTCCTCAAACTTAGTAATCCCAGAGTTTTGTAAAATACCATACTTCTCTTTTTCAACATTCTTTCCTTGTTTCTCTTCAAGCGCACATAAACTTGAAATTGCAAATAAACGCGGATTTCTAATACCGTATTGCAGTAGCTGATCTGCGATATAACCTTTTACCATTTCAAGTTCTTCTTCAGACTCTGCTAAATCCGCAGCATTAATTAAGAAGAACATTTTATCAAGGGCAAAAGTATCCTTTACACGACCAAGCTGAATTAAAAATTCACGGTCAGCACGAGAGAATACATGGTTATAATATGTTACAAATAAAATAGCATCTGCGTTTTTAATATACTGAAATGCAACATCCGTATGGCGAGCATTGATAGAATCCGCTCCAGGTGTGTCTACAAGCGCTACTCCCTGCCTTGTTAAAGCACAATCATAATAAAGTTCCATATACTCAACGAAGCATGATTTCTCTTCATTCGCTACATAATCAGAGAACTCTTCTAATGTAACTTGTACTTGTTCTCCTAAATAAGTAGAAACTGCATCATACCCTTTTTGTACCGCTCGTAAAAAGCTAAATGTTGTTTTTTGCTTCCCAGTTGGTGAAGGATATTTCATAACGTTATCAATTTGTGCTAACGCTTCATCTAACGTAGCAATCTCATAATGAAACAGCTTATAAACAGCTTTCATATCTTCTAATAACGCTTGCTTTGATTTAAACTGAACAATTACTGTTCCATGTGGTTTTTCCTCTGTAACCGGCAAAATTTGATTAATCGTTGCCGTCGTCGGGTTTGGTGATACAGGAAGTACTTTCTCACCGAGTAAGGCATTGGCAAATGATGATTTTCCAGCACTAAATGCCCCGAATAACGCTACTGTAAATTGTTTTGTTTCTACACGTCTTCTTTTCTCTATTACCTCTTGCTGTACATGTTTCAGCGCTGGCAATGGCTCTAATATCGTTTCAGCTTTTTTCACTTTCTCTAATATCCGCTGAATATTTAAAGCCGCCGTTCCTTTCAGCTCTTCTTCATGAATCGCTACGTTATCGTTTACGATTTCCTGCTCTTGTAGTGTAAATTTCTCACTAACAATTTGCTTTTCCCTTTGCAATATCTCATCTATTTGCAAACCTTCAGGCGTAGCAACATGATCGTGCCAAACATTTCGTAAATAGTCTTCATATGCCGCCAAATTGTTATTGTATTGTAATTGTGTTTCTTTCGCCGTTTGCAACATCGTATATGTTTCAATCTCTTCTTCAATACGAGCAACTGCTTCCCTCACCTTTTGCTTTAAAACGACCGCACTTTTATCAAAAATTTGCTGTGCTTTTATAAAATAACGCTTCTTTAGTTCATTCGCTACATCCGCTGTATAAAGAAGTAAGTAATCACCTGTGAAACCTGCGCCTTGTTTAATTACTTCAGCCAACATTTCTGGTCCGAAAGCAATTTCTAACCCATATATGTCTTTCCCAATTTCCTCCGTGAACAATCCTTCTTCTTTTAAGAAGGCTACAATAAATTCCTTCACATGAAAATCAAGCTGCGTTTCAACAGTCTTTTGAAGGGCAGAATAAAACGCCTCTACACGTCTTTGTTTTTCTTGCTCCGTCTTTCCTTTCGCAAATAGCAAACCGACTTTAAACTTTGTTAATTTCGTTTCTAAGTACGCATTTGCCAATTCTCTCATTTCAAATGGCATTAAATACGCGTTATCTAATATAGCTTGTAGGCCTTTTATAAATTCATTTCTCACATGAGACTCTTTACTTGCCTCACGATTTTTCGCTTCCGTTAACTCTTTCTTCTTTTCAACTACCTCTGAAATAGAAAGTGGTGATGCTAACTCTTCCTCATATTTCAAAAGAGCTTTTTCATTTTCAGAATCAATAAACGAGAAATGTTCCCCCATTAAATATTCTGTTTCTCGCTCCATTCCAGTCCTTACATACTGCTCTTTTTCTTTCATAATAGAAGTAATTAACGTTTCTAAGCTTCCAATTTCATTATGTGGATGGTTCATCATTCGTAATGACGTATAATATACTCCATCTACTTCAATATCCCAGTTAGAGAACGATTGCTTTACACTATCTTTATAATTCTCAAACGACAATTCATTTTCTTTATGTTTATCTATTTGATTGACAACGAGATAAACCGTTTTATTACGTTGTTTCAATTCTTTAACAAATTGCAAATTCACTTCCGATTGGACGTGATTATAATCCATCATATAAAAAATTACGTCTGCTAGATGTAGCGTTGATTCTGTCGCTAATTGATGGGCATCATCTGTTGAGTCAATCCCTGGTGTATCTACTAACATAACACCTTCAGGAATTGGCGCATCATTCCGATAAATGTGAACACCAATTACCTCATCACCATCTTTACAAATTTGTTTTAATTCTTCAGCTGAATATGCACCGTCATACTCGTACTGTTCTCCAGATTTAACCGTTACAACAACACGATCCATTCCTTTTTCAATTTTGACAACGTTAGCGCTTGTCGGAATTGGACTTGTTGGTAACAACTGCGCTTTATATAGATGATTCATCATCGTTGATTTCCCTGCAGAGAAGTGACCACAGAACGCTATCATAAGCTGTTCTTGTTTATATTTTTGAATCACCTCAAACAACTTTAAACTATTCTCTGCATCGCCGTGTTTTTGCCACTCTTCATAAAAACAAACAAGTTTTTTCATACCGTTTGTCTGTACTATGTTTGTCATCCCCTTGTTCCCCTTTATCCAAGATGTATATACTTTTCCCCGCTATTTGCGAGCTCATAACCAGTGAGAGTTACACCTACCCATTGATTACAGTTTCACTTTACTATCATACTAAATTTTCAGCATATTCTCATTAAAAATAAAAAATCCCTTTCATTCTTTTTACAAATGAAAGGGATTTTATGTCATATCACTCATTTTGCTGTTCCTACTCCATTTAAAACATACTTCGCAATAACTGCATATACAGCGACTGTACCTGCTACTAATGCATATACCATACTGATGCACCAACCTTTTTTGATAATGATTATCACTTTTAAATACATTTTATCATTAAAGAGAATCATTATCAACACTTTTCATAAAGAAAGCCCCTTATAAGAAGGAGCTTTACTGCCTGTTTTGAAAAAGGTTAAAACTTGTTGTGCACTCTTATTATATCTCATCCTACATAACTTAACAGTTTAAAAAAATGGAAATATCCCCTATCCCCTCCATCTTACATTTTGTATAATAAAAGGGAATTACTTAACAAGGAGGAAAAAAATGACACAAAATCTCACACAAGGCGAGAGGATACACTCCATTGACATTATTAGAGGAATAGCTGTACTAGGTATTTTTCTTGTGAATTGGCCTGTTATCGCCGGAGTTGACTCACGTGATGTTTCAGGAATTTATGAAGGGATAGACAGCTACATTCGCCTATTTTACGATATGTTTATTCAAACGAAATTTTATACAATTTTTTCGTTTTTATTCGGATTAGGTTTTTATATTTTTATGAGTCGTGCTGAAGCGAAAACAGATCATCCGAAAATTTTATTTGTTCGCCGCTTACTTATTTTATTATTATTCGGTTTCTTACATTACGTTCTTTTATGGGACGGAGACATTTTACATACTTATGCGATTGCTGGATTTTTCTTATTTTTATTTTATAAGAGAGAACCTCGTACTATTTTAATATGGGCTATCGTTTTATTGAGTATTTTTCAGTTTTTCATGCTAATCGTAGGTATTATGATTGCATTCGTTCCAAAGGAAGAATTAGGATTCTCCTTACCTATCATGCCACTTGAAGACTGGGTGTCACAAATACAAAATCGTTTCCATGTATTTTACGCTGATGGAATTGAATTAAATTTACTTATGCTTCCAGAAACAGTTGGGCTATTTTTGCTTGGTTTATACGCCGGCAAAAAGGATATTTTCCGCCGCACGAAAGAGTTAGATCTAAAACTTAAAAAATGGCAAATTATTATGTTCCTTTTAACATTACCAATGTGGTTCTTCATGGTCCGTTACTTCTTATCAAAACCATTTTATGAACCAATTTATATGCAGGTCTTTACAATGTTTAGCGGAAAAACGTTATTCATATTCTACATTTTCACGCTAATGCGTTTATTACAAAAAGAAAAATGGCAAACGTTATTACGTCCATTCCAATACGTTGGACGAATGGCATTAACAAATTACATCTCGCATACAATTGTTACATTACTTGTATTTGGTCTATTCCTTAAAAATTATTATCCTGCTCCATTATGGGTTGGACCAATATTCTGCATTAGTTTCTACACGTTACAAATCTTTATTAGCCGCTGGTGGCTTTCACATTACCAATACGGGCCACTTGAGTACATTTGGCGTCTTGGTACGTACGGGAAAATAATGCCACTTAAAAAGAAAAGCAAGGTCTCATAACGAGACCTTGCTTTTTCACGCTTCTCTTACTGCACTTTGCATAGATACTGGCTCTTCTTCTACTTTCACTTTGCGCTGCGGCACCATATTAAATACGATATTTAAAAGTACTGCTGACGCACTTCCAAGTACAATTCCGTTATCTGTTAAAATACGAATGCTTTCTGGAAGTTGTGAAAATAATGTAGGAACGACTGTTACGCCAAGCCCAATTCCGACAGAACATGCAACGATTAATAAGTTTTCTTGTTTACCAAAATCAACGCTACTTAACATTTTAATACCATATGCCATAACCATACCGAACATCGCTAACATCGCACCGCCCAGTACTGATTTCGGAATAATCGTTGTAATGGCTGCAATTTTTGGAATAAATCCAAGAACGATTAACATACCACCACAAGTATAAATAATAACGCGATTTCTTACTCCAGTTAATTGAACAAGTCCTACGTTTTGAGAGTATGTTGTATATGGGAACGCGTTGAAAATGCCACCTAACACCATCGCTAATCCTTCTGCGCGATAGCCTTTTGTTAATTCTTTTTCACCGATTTTTTTATTGCAAATATCAGATAATGCAAAGTATACACCCGTTGCTTCTACAATCCCTACGCAAGCAACTAAAATCATCGTAATAATTGGTGTTAATTCAAATGTTGGTGTACCGAAGTAAAATGGTTGAATACCGTGGAACCAATCCGCCTCTCCAACCGCTTGCAAACTTACTTTCCCCATAAACGCTGCAACGATAGTACCGAACAACAAACCTAATAGAATAGAAATGGAACGGATAAATCCATCAAAGAAACGATACATAATGATGATAAATAATAACACTCCAAATGCTAACGCTAAGTTTTCAAGACTTCCGAAATCTTTGCTTCCTACTCCGCCAGCCATATCATTAATAGCAGCTGGAACAAGTGTAACTCCAATTACTGTAACGACAGATCCTGTTACAACAGGTGGAAATAGTTTTACAAGTTTTCCAAATAATTTCGCAAAAATAACAACGAATAACCCAGCTGCAATAATTGCTCCATAAATTGAAGACACACCGTATTGTTTTCCAATCGCAATCATCGGTCCAACGGCTGTAAATGTACAACCAAGTACAACGGGAAGTCCTATACCGAAAAAGCGATTTGATAATGCTTGTAAAATTGTCGCAACGCCGCACATTAATAAATCAATTGAGACTAAATATGTTAACTCTTTTTGATTTAAACCAAGTCCACCGCCCACAATAAGCGGAACGATAATTGCTCCAGCATACATTGCAAGCATATGCTGCATACCAAGCGATGCAATTTTAAATGGATGCTGCTTCATCGTTTATTTCACCTCCGCAGTTTCTTGCTGTACAAATGTAACTGTGCCGTTATCAAGTGATGCAATTTCTGCTAGTGATTCAACACGAACGCCTTGTTCACGAAGCTTCTTTCCTCCATCTTGAAATGCTTTTTCAATAACAATTCCAATTCCTGCAATACTCGCTCCGGCTTGCTCTACTAAACTCATTAAACCTAAAGCAGCCTGACCATTTGCTAAAAAGTCATCGATGATTAATACACGATCATTTTCATCGATATGATTTCGAGATAATGAAATTTCATTTGTTTCTTGTTTTGTAAATGAATATACGTTTGCAACGTACATATTATCTTGTAACGTTAACGATTTACGTTTTCGTGCAAAAATTACTTTTACACCAAGCTCTAATGCAGCCATAACTGCTGGTGCAATGCCTGAAGATTCAATCGTCACGATTTTTGTAATGTTCTCTTCTTTAAAACGTTTAGCAAATTCTTTTCCGATTTCTTGCATAAGTACTGGATCAATTTGATGATTTAAAAAAGCATCTACCTTTAATACGTCACCAGATAAAACCTTTCCTTCGTTCAAAATCTTTTCTTGTAATACTTTCATGTTTGTTCCCCCTCTTATGCAATAAAAAAACTCCAAAAGCCGCCACCACTCGTTACAAGTGAGAGACGCGCTTTTGGAGTTTCGCAAAAAAAGAATGCTAAACAAGCAATTATATTCGTCCTCACTCATAGTCAAAGTATTTACGGTACTTCGGTAGAAACTTGCAGGCCATATCCCCGCGATTATATGAGTGTAGCTAACTATTTATTTTATAGAAGGATTATAACGTACTTTTTATGCTTTGAAAAGCATTTATCAAAAAAACACGTACAAATTTTTTAAAAACCACTATCTTTGTTCGAGTTTTGCAAACTCTTTCATTCCCAATTACACCTTCGTTAAAATGATTGGCCCATCTTTTGTAATCGCAATTGTATGCTCATATTGAGCTGATAATTTCCCGTCCATCGTTCGTGCAGTCCACCCATTTAAATCTACTTTAGAATATCGCATACCTATATTTACAATCGGTTCAATTGTAATTACCATTCCTTCTTGTAACTGAGGTCCTTGTCCTTGTTTCCCAAAATGAAAAATTGCTGGTTCTTCATGAATCTCTTTACCAATCCCATGTCCCGTAAAGTCTCTTGCGACAGAAAAACCTTCATTTGTTACATAACTTTCAATTGCATAGCCAATGTCTCCTACATGATTACCAATTACCGCCTGATCAATCCCTTTATACAAAGCATTCTCAGCTACTAACAACAACTTTTCTGCTTCATCAGAAACTTTTCCAACTCTATACGTCCAAGCAGAATCTGAAAGCCCCCCATTTAAGTTTACTACCGTGTCAATTGTTACAATATTACCCTCAGTTAAAGGAACATCGGCCGGAAACGCATGACACATTTCATCGTTTACAGATGCACATATCGCATATGGATACCCGTTGTAACCTTTCTGTTCAGATGTGGCACCATGCTTTTTTAAATACATTTCAACAAACGTATCAATCTCTTGTGTCGTTATACCTGGCTTTATCATTTTCGCAATTTCTTTATGACATGAAGCAAGTAATTTTCCAGATTCATGCATCAAATCTATTTCATTTTTCGTTTTAATTGTAATCATACTACCTCTACCTTTCCTTGCTAAACCTACTATTTGCTACTAAACTTCTATCATACACACCCTCTACCAAAATTTCAAAACCCTCAATTACAACAAGTAAAAAAATATGTATCATATATTTCTAAATCAAAATAAAAAAACAGAAGATCCTCTGTTTCTTAATCACGTTTACATATATAGTTCATTTTCAAAAACTCAAAATAACTACCATTTGTTTTCTGTATAAACGTTCCAATCGCTTCAAACCCTGCTCTTTTATACACTTTTATCGCTCTCTCATTAAATGTCGCTACTGATAGTGTTATATAATTGCACCCGTATTTTTCTTCACTAAAAGCTAGTCCAGCATTCACGAACTGTAAACCAAATCCATTTCCAGTTATATCAGGCCTCATTCCAAGTCCTATCTCAACCGTTCTATCATTCATTTTACAAACAGTAAAAAAACCAATGAGAATGCCATTTTCCTTCACAGAAAATGTATGATTCCCTCTACTCTCATCATGTAAAAACTCATCTAAATCTTCTTCATCTGCCTCTATATCGTAAAAAGAATATTCCCCTTCATAATGCCAGTTATACGCGATTTCCTCCGCTTCTTCTTGCTTCATTACTGTATATGTATACCCCATTCTCTCATCCCCTTTAATAAAAAGAGCTGCAATTAAGCAGCTCTTTTTTTACAACTCATAAATCTCTTTATATTTCGTTTCTAAATAATCGGCTAAGTAGTTTGCATTTAAGCCTTCGCCTGTTACATCTTCTAAAATTTCAAGTGGCTTTTTCGTTTTACCATATTGGTGAATATGTTCTGTTAACCATTCACGAATTGGTGTTACGTTTCCTTCTTCTAATAATGCATCAAAGTTCGGAATGTCTTTTAACATTCTTTGCTTAAATTGCGCTGCATACATGTAACCAAGCGCATAAGATGGGAAGTATCCAAATGAGCCACCAGCCCAGTGAACATCTTGCAATACACCTTGCGCATCATTTTCCGGAAGAATTCCTAAATATGCTTCCATCTTATCATTCCAAGCTGCTGGTAAGTCCTTCACTTGTAATGTACCATCAAATAATTCTTTCTCTAATTCATAACGCACCATAACATGAAGCGGGTATGTAAGCTCATCTGCTTCTATACGAATGAATGACGGCTTCGATTCGTTAATTGCATCATAAAATTCATCGACTGACATATCATCAAATTGACCATTGCTATACTCTTTTAATAAATCATAATTTTTCTTCCAGAATGATTTATTACGGCCGATAAAGTTCTCAAAGAATAACGATTGTGACTCATGAATACCCATAGATGTTCCACTACATAACGGTGTACCTTCAAATTTCTCTGCAATATTTTGTTCATATACAGCATGACCACATTCATGAATTGTTCCAAACACAGCCATGCGGAAATCCTTTTCGTCATAGCGTGTCGTAATACGAACATCCCCTCTATTTAATGTAATCTCGAATGGATGTACTGTTTCATCAAGACGGCCTGCTTCAAAGTCATAATTCAATTGCTTTAATAGTTCTAATGTAAAGTTCTTTTGTTTTTCTTTTGAAAATTTTTCCGATAAAGCACTTGTTTTTAATCCTTTTTTAGACTCAGAGATTTCTTTTACAAGCGGCACGATGCGCTCACGAAGTTGACCAAATACGTGATCTAAAACTTCTACTGTAATACCTGGCTCATACATGTCTAATAATGTATTGTATTTATATGTTTCGTAACCCCAATATGTAATAAATTTCTTTTTAAATTCAACAATTTTTTCTAAGTACGGGCGGAACATTTCGAAATCAGATTTTTCACGAGCTTCTTCCCACACACTCTCTGCTTTCGCTTCTAATTTCACATACGCTTCGTATTCCGCTTGTGGAATTTTCTTATTTCTATCATATTCTTTCCGACACTCTTCAACCATTTTCTTCGTCGTTTCAGAAAGTTTATCTTCACGTATTAAAGCTTCAAGCTCTGTTAAATAGTTCCCCATCTCATCTGAAGTCGACATGGCAAATACTTCTGATGAAAGCATGCCAATTACTTCTGAACGCTGGTCTACACCTTTTTTAGGCGCCCCTGTTCTCAAGTCCCAAAACATTAAGCTTAATGCTTCTCCGTAATTTTGTATCTTCTTCACGTATGTTAAAAATTGTTTTTCTACTTCATATGTAGCTACTGTCATTGTATAAAAACCTCCTTTTTCTACCTCAAACTTAATTCGACATGAAAATCTAATTTCCTTTTATAATAGAAAAAAAGCTTGGCAAGCGCCAAGCTTTCTCCTTATAATTCTTTACCTTCTACTGGTAGTACGTTTTTCACCGCTTCTATCACTTTCTCATCTTCTGTATCAGATAAGAAGATTGATATAGCACCTTTATCGTCGCTCGTACGAATTAAACGGCCAATCCCTTGACGAAGACGTAAAATCATATACGGTACATCTACATCCCAGAATGGATCATTTACATGTTTACGCTTCGCCTCAAACACAGGATCGTTTGGAGGGAATGGTAATGACCAAATGATAACATGTGATAATGATGAACCAGGAATATCTAAACCTTCCCATAAATGAACGGCACAAAGTACAGTCTCTTCTTCATTTTGGAAACGAGAAACGAGCTGACTAATTTCTTGATCCCCTTCATATAAGAACGGAACTGACATTTGTTCTTTACTTACATATTCTTTAAACGCTGCAAGTTCTTGCGTTGTACGGAATAATACAAGTGTACGTCCGTTTGTTTTCTGTATATTTTCAAGTGTATATTGACACTTTCTTTCCCACTCATTTTCTTTCGTATGCGATAGTAAGTTTACTGCCATTTGCTCTTCATAATCAAATGGTGAGGCAACTGAGAATGATAAGTAATCTTTTACCCCTAGGCTATTTGCTGTAAATGCGAATGAATCGTTATTAGATAATGTAGCAGATGAGAAGATATACGGGATTTTCTTCGAGAATACTTTCTCTTGTAATACTTCTTCAACTGCACGTGGCATAATTACTAACGTGAAGGCTCCATCACCTTCTTCACCCCATGTAATTACATTTTTCTCATGCATGAATAGACGAAGTGAATGTTCTAATACATCTAAATGTTCATCAACGATATTTAAATCATACGTATTTACTGTATGCATTTCACTTTCAAATACTAACGCATCACCGACTTCACCAATTTTCGCATAAAGTCGTTTTGCTTCAGCTGTTACTTTTTCTGTCACAGTAATTTCTAAACGATCAGAACCGGCAATTTCTTTTTTGTTTTCTTGTAACACATCAAAGAATCGCTCTGTTTGCCAAATTGTTTCTTCTACTAAATGTGCAAACTCTTCACGAATATCGTTTTGTAATAATCTCGTTAAAAGTTGCTCCATCATCGTTTGCTTTAAACGATATGTTAAAGCTTTTTGAGCTGCATATTCTACAAGATGTCCTTCATCGAATACAACACAACTACTTTCTGGTAATAATGGAATTTGTCCTTCACGCTTTCGAGCATCGTACGTCCAAATATGATCCATATAAAAATCTTGAGAACAAATAATTAAATCTGCTGCTTTACGATAATGTTCACGTGAAAGAGTTTGACCGCAACGATGACGAGAATCACAAGTGAAGCAATCTTGGAAGTAATCCCAATTTACTTTTGACCATTCTTCGTCATTTAATAGTGGAAATTCTTTTCGGTCACCATAGTGAGTAAAGTTTTGCATCGTACCATGATCAAATACGAATTGTGGTAATTCATAATATACGTCTTCAATTACTTCTGGAGCTCGTCCACTCATAACATCTTCAAGCTTACGTAAACATAAATAATTATCCATTGATTTCGCAAGTCTTACATCTACAGATAAGCCTAACGCTTCAGATAATTTCGCAATGTCTCCTTCTTCTTTCACAAGCTGCTCAATTAACGTTTCATCTGCACAAGCAATTATAGCTGGTTTTCCAGTATAACGCGCATAGCAAATTGCATATAGAAGATATACAATAGTTTTCCCTGTTCCTACACCCGCTTCTGCGAACATAACTTTCTTTTCTTGGAAAGCACGCTCTAATTGAAACGCCATAAAAATTTGTTCATCACGCTCTTCAAAACCTTTTTCCGGAAGGATGTCGTAAAACACATCTCCAATCCACTCATTCAACTTATCATAAAAATTGTCTTGTTTTCCTACTTCAAATGGTAATCTCTTCTCAGTAAACATCCTTAGCCTCCAACCAAAAAGTTTTTCTATAAAAAGATATAGTAACCGCTACTCATATGTGTGCAGCTACTTTCCCCTGTTGCCATACATATAAATACACGAAAAAAAATTTTCCTTTCGAAAAAGGAAAATTTTCTTCTATATTAATGACTTTAAATACCTTTTATCAATCGCTGTTTCATGTGAAAGAGCTGACAAATATTCTTCTTGTGCTTTTTGTATTTCATCTACAATCGCATCTTGACTATCCACTTCTTTTCCGAGCTCATCATACGTACGGTGAATAGCTTTTTGAATCATTGATAATTGGAAATTATCCATATCACTTCCTCCTTTACGCATTACATAATAGCCAGTATATGCGCGCTGGAGGAGTTTTATACTATGAATTACGCGGTGGACGTTTTCCGAAGTACTGATAGTAATCTGTACGGATAAATCCGTTAAACAGTTTACGTTTCTTCGACGCATCTTTTCCGTAACACTTCTCAAATGCTTCATAGCTTGTTAATACATACGCTGACCATGTATCTAATGGGCGGAATACTTGTCCCATTTCTTTGTACAGTTGTTCAACGAGTGCTTTTTCACTTAAACGTTCTCCGTATGGAGGATTCGTTACAACGTAGCCATAATCCTCTTTTGTTGTGAAATCTTTTACTTGCATTTGTTTAAATGTAATTAAATCGCCCAAGCCTACTTCTTCTGCGTTATCTTGAGCAACTCGAATCATACGATGATCAATATCGGATCCAATGATTTGTAATCGTTGATCATAGTTCGCTAAATCTTCAGCTTCTTGACGAGCTTCACGCCAGTTTTGTTTACCTACCCAGCCCCACTCGTCAGATGCGAAACCACGGTTAAATCCTGGTGCAATGTTTTGTCCAATTAATGCTGCTTCAATCGGAATTGTACCTGATCCACAGAATGGATCAACAAATGGACGATCTGGCTTCCAGTTTGTTAATTTAATTAAAGACGCAGCTAATGTTTCTTTTAACGGAGCTTCCCCTTGATCCATACGGTATCCACGTTTATGAAGTCCAACACCGCTCGCATCAATTGTTAATGTTGCAATATCCTTTAGCATTGCAATCTCGATACGGAATAACGGACCATCTTCTTCAAACCAAGTTGTACGTTTATATGTTGTTTTTAATTTTTCAACGACAGCTTTTTTAACGATACGTTGGCAATCCGAAACACTGAATAATTCAGATTTTAAAGATTTTCCGATAACAGGGAATTCGCCATTCTCTGGAATATAATCTCCCCAGTTTAATGCTTTCGTTTTTTCAAATAGCTCATCAAATGTTGTTGCTTTAAATTCGCCAACTTTAATTTTTACACGGTCCGCAGTACGTAACCATAAATTCGTGCGACAAATCGCCTTTTCATCTGCTTCAAATGTTACTTTGCTGTTTTCTACTTGACATTCATAACCAAGATCGCGAACTTCTCGGGCAACTAACGCTTCAATACCCATTGCCGCTGTTGCAATTAAAGTAACTTTTCCCATTTGCATTCACCTCTTATGTATATTCAAACAATAATTAATAGCAATTGGTCCTATTAATCATTACATTTTACGAAAAATTTTCTCATTAACCATTTTAACTCATACTTTATAACTTCATACAAATAAAAAGCCCTCCTCTAACAAAGGAGAGCTGAGTTATTTCATAGTTGGTTCATAACGTTCTGTAAGCCATGTTCTGTTCCTTTGTACTACAAACGGCCCACGCCTCGTACTCCGGTGGCAATCATCTATCTACAGGTTATAAAACCTGTCCTTTCCCGTCGTTCATTTCCTTGGAAAAGATTCCCCTACCATTATTTGGGTTTCTCGCTCGTGGGGTTTACCTCGTTCCACTCCTATCATTTCTTCAAGGACTTCGTCACTGTGGCACTTTAAAGGTAGTCAAACCATATCCGAAAGGACTTAGGTTTTTTCCCTGCCGTTAAACCAGCCTTACAGCCAGAATACCCTAGCTTATGAATTGGCTAGGCACGAACACTACAGCCATCTCAGGCCGTGCGAGCATGGACTTTCCTCTACAACGTTGGCGTTGCAGCGATTACCCAAACGTTATGACATCCATTAGTATAGTGGAAACAAAAAGATTTTGCAACGTTTTTTTCTATGTAAAATGCTTAAACCTTTTCCCACCTTACATCATTCGTATAACTTACTTCCAAATACAGCTTTTTCTAAGTTAGATAAGCGTTTTAAAATATCCGTATTCGTGTTGTTATAAACTGGTTGTGCAACTGGTGTTTGTACAGGTTGTTGTGGAACTTGCGTTACTGCTAGTTTTTGTTCCTCTAATTCACGCTTTAAACGAGCATTTTGTTGCTTTAATTGCTCAAACTCTTTGTGGAAAGCTTCATAGTCTTTAATGATCATATCAAGAAACTTGTCTACTTCTTCTTGCTGATAACCTCTCATACCTGTTTTAAATTCTTTTTCTAAAATATCTTTCGCTGTTAATTTAATTTTATCCGAAATCATTTTCTTCACCTCAAATTTTTACCAAAACTTTCATTAACTAAATTTTTTCAGAAACAATGCTTTTTGTCAATCATATATACGAGTACTATATTACATATTTACTCTGCATTATTCCACTGTTCCTCTTCTATTATATCTTGTAAATCAGAAAAAAGAATGAAATAACTGTGATAATTTTCTATTTCTCCTTTTTTCTTTGCTGCTTCTACAATATATTTGGGACTTCCTGGTTTTTCTTCATCGTATACCGCTAAAAGCGCATCACTTTTTTCAATAAAAAATTGATTTTTTAATTTAAATTGCTCTGGACTTTCATACTTCCGTTTCGTGATACTATCAACATGGTCTGCTTGAGAAAGGATAAATTCGTAATATTCACGATTATCTTCTTTCCAATTTTCTTCTTGTTCTAAAAACGGAGTGAATACCGCTAATTTTAAATCTGGATATTCTACTTGAATTTCAAAAACAACTTCAGCAGCCCATAATTCTACACCTAATTGGCCACTTATTATAACCCACTCTAAACCATCTTCTACAAAATTGGTTAATTTACGGTGTAACGCTTTCTTTATACACTCCACCCCTGGATGATCATTTTTAAATATTCCAAGTTCAAATGGCTTATATCCTGTTACTGCAATAACTTTCATATCAACACTCCAATTACAAAAAAAGAACTAGCATTTCGCTAGTTCTAACATATCATTTACTTTTTAAACATTCCACCAACGTTTGGTCCGATATTTGGACCGAATGGTGATACGTTTGGTCCAATATTCGGTCCGAATGGTGATACGTTTGGTCCAAACGGAGATACATTTGGTCCTGGACCAAATGGTGATACGTGATGTCCATGATGTCCATGATGTCCATGACCACACGGTCCACATCCGCCACCGAATCCTGGGTCGATTGGGTCCACAACATTTACATTTGAATTTGTTTGTGGGAAGAAGTTTTGGTTTTTAATTTGTTGATGATGTACATGTGTTGTATGTGTTGGGAAAATGTGTGGCACCACCGTTGTTGAAAAAGAGTGTGTTACGCATTGTTTCGTCGGATGAATGACAGGAGCAGTCGTACAAATAGGTCCTGTAGGCTTATGCCCTCCAAAGCAAGGATGACAATGATGCATAGTTTTTTCTCTCCTCTCTCGTTAAAAAAATCTGATTACACTTTACAGTATGAGAAAAGAGAGAAAGCCGTTTGTTATATATACCCATTTATTACAAGGAAATTTGTCTAGTCCTTTATTTCATTTACATTGTTTTTATAGACAATCCTTCAACATCACTTACCAAAAAAGCCTCCAACTTGCTTTACAATACCTGTCACTTGATTCATCGCATTCATCATTTGTCCAGCTGTATTCATCATTTTATTTACATCATAGTTACCATCTGATGTTTTAAATTGAGAAACAAAACTAGAAAACTGGCTTGGCTGTTGTTGCTTTTGCTTACCCTGCGTCGGGTACGGTTGTTTTGGTGGATAAAACATCGCTTGTTGATTAGCATACGGCGATGGTGGTGGCATATAATATTGCGAATTCATATAAGGCTGCTGCTGTGGTTGATTCATGTATGGTTGCTGAGCTTGTGATTGTTGAGCTTGATTCACATAAGGTTGCTGCTGTTGTGGTTGTTGAGCTTGATTCATAAAGGACACTTCAAACGGTTGATAATAATTTTGATTTCCATAATAAGGCTCGAAAGGATACATATTATACCGTAAATATGTATCCGTATTATATTGGTACATATTTTGCTGTGCATATGGATTCGTTTGCTGATATACGTTAGGTTGTTGAAACATGCATTCTCTCCTCCTTCACATAAGTTTCTACATATATAATATGTACCTATAAAATAATATGTGTGATGGAATATATGTCTATTTTTGTCGGAAGTTTAAATTTTTAAAAAATTAAAAAAGAAAACCCTTCCATGCTATGATAATTAAGAAGAAGATTCTCATGGGGGAGGAATCAACATGGTATTAGGGGATTTAAAACAAGCGTTTTCTCAAAAAAAGGGGTATTGCACAGAGAATGCAAATGAATTATTAGACTTTGCGAGACATTGGTATCTCGAAGGAAAAATATGCATATCAGATTATCGAACATTAATAAAAGAATTAGAAATAAACGGCGCAACAAAACCTACAACAATGACAGAAGCATAAAAATAACAAGAGGGCTCTCCCTCTTGTTATTTACATTGCTCAACTATATTTTGCAAAGTATACGAAATGGCTTGGTGTGTTTCAAAGAATCGTTTACCTTTACCTTTATTTACAAAGCATTGCAACACATTCGTTTGTAAATTATCGTATACTTGATCAATTTGCTGTACATGTATATACTTTGGCTTTTCTTCTTTAATCCACGTATAAGCTAATTCTTTCCACTTCTTTAATTCCTCATCTACCATATCTACAAACGGTTTCATATCCTTATAAAAGTCGTATTCAGTTAGTTCTCTTTTTTTTACATTCGCTTCATTATTATACTGCATGAGTTTTTCTGAAGACTGTATTAATGCTTCATTCTTCATTTCTTTCCCACCTTATTATGCACTCACTACGACGTTTTGAAATGTCTTCACCCAATTCCCTTTTTCTTCGTGATGCACTAATTTATTTTCCATATGTTCAATATGCATTTCTGTTATTTCTATCTTATTACATATTTTTTCACTCGCATCCTTTAATGCATGATTCATTCTAATCCCTATATTCATTTCCAGCAAATCGAGAGAACTTAACATTTGATCCATTTTTTTCATTACATCTTCCTTCTGAACCATCGCCATATACAAAACGCCTCCTTCTTTGCTTTTCCTTTGTCATGTAATTTCGCCGGATGATTCACCACTCCTGCCCACATGACAAAACTAGTTGTTATTCGTCAAAGAAATCATTTCGTATGTCATTTATAGAAATGGTAACAATACAAAAAGGAGGTGTATTACAATGGCAAAGAACAAAAATGAAAAAAAGAAAAACCAAAACAAACAACAAAATAAACCCGAGACTGGCAATCCAAAGCTAGATGGTCCAAACTTCCCTGCTACATAAAGCGAGACTTTATTACGAACATTTAAATTTCAAATCATCCTTAATCTCCTACTAGCATTACGTTTTGAAATTAAAGTTGTAGCACGCATAGCAGGATTTTTTCAAATTAAGAAGTCCCGTCTTCAAAATGGAAGACGGGACTTCTTTTTTATTATATCATGAACTCATCGATCCTTTTAGCAAAACGGTTTACGATAGATAGCCTATAGATTTGTTCTCTCTTTCTTCTATACCATTCTGTTATATTAACTTCCCCTTTAGGTTCTTCAAGTACAAATAACACATTCATTTTCATATTTGCACAAAACCAATCTCTCATTTTTATTTCTTCATGTAAAATAACAGGATAAATATCTCTAAGTGTTGGCGTATAAGACTTTCGAGTTTCCTTTGCGTAAACTTCATAATCTTCTCTAGACCCAGTATGTGTAGTTTGCAGTGCAAACTTATAAAACGAACCATTATAAATTGGATGAAACAATAACCATGCTAATTTTTTTCCTAGTTCTATACGCTTTTGTAACGTTTCAAATTGATAAACCGAAAACCCATACATTCTCCCTTCAATTGTTGGGAAGATAACTGCACTAATATGAAGTCTTTCTTGTACTTTAAAAAGTGCAGTATGGAATACATGTTTTTTAAAATATGTGTTCTCAATGACTGGTTTTTGAATTTTATTTTGTTCATTTATAATAAGCGCTGTCATAAGTCTATTCATATCTCTTCTTTCCCAGAAAAGTAACCATTCTTTTTCCATAAAAATTGATACATTGAAGTATTGCAACAAATGAAAGAGAGGTGCATGTCTCTTCTTACTTTCCTCATACAATAATAGCTGAGGAAATGCATCTAAAAAAATAATCCAATTAGCCTGTTCGTACAGAAGAAATAAATGTTTTTTTACCGTTCTAGGTAAAACAGTAGCATAATATCTCCCTTCTAAATCAGTCATATTCCAGCCCGCATTTCTCGAAACCATACTCGCTAAAAAGGCCCACCTGATTTCACTATTTCTTAAATAATATTCTTGATAAGATTGTGTCCGAGAAATATTGTCCACATTAGCTATTTCTGTTTTCTTTTTAATATTGTGAATGATTGCTTTTTCTTCCTCTATACAAAAATTTTTTTCTCGATTTTGTTTAATTTTCATATAATCATTCCATGTAAACATAAATAAGTCATCATACCTTTCATCAAAAAGGTCACATCTTTTTTCATTTTTTGATATAATCACCTTTGTAAGTAATTCTTAGCAAGTTGGGGGTGGACACACTATGACCATTCGTTACCCAAATGGAAAAAGGTATAATCAAGCTTCACAACCTCAAAAAACACCTATAAAAACACATACTTATAGTAATAGAGGTATGTCCCTTGAAGAGGAATTGAATGAAACAAATCAATATTACTTAACCCATAATATTGCATGTGTACATAAAAAGCCTACACCTCTTCAAATTGTAAAAGTAGATTACCCCGCTCGAAGTGCTGCAGTGGTAAAAGAAGCGTATTTTAAACAACCTTCTACAACAGATTACAACGGTGTATACAAAGGGAAATACATCGATTTTGAAGCAAAGGAAACCAAAAATAAAACTAGTTTCCCACTTCAAAACTTCCATCTTCATCAAATTGAACATATGAAGCAAGTGGTTGCTCATAATGGAATTGCATTTGTTATTATTAAATTTACACTTTTTGATGAATTTTATTTACTAGATGCAAAACATATTATTGCATTTTGGAATCGTCAAAATACTGGTGGACGCAAGTCGATTACGAAAGAAGAAATAGAAGAGCATGGATCCTTATTATCATGCGGTTATCACCCTCGGATTGACTATATCCGTGTACTAGACATGGTTTATTTTTCGTGATAGAGTCATCACTAAGGCTCTTTTTTCGACTTTTGGGGGAGAGAATGAAAGGTAGGAGAAAGTATAATGTCAGATAATTATCGTTCTCGTACAGAACGAAATCATGTGAAAAATCAAGAGAAAAAAACACATAAAGAAGAAAAACCAAAGAAAAAAGGCTCCTTTTTCAAGAAATTCCTTATAGGTTGTCTACTTCTTGGTATCGTTGGTCTTGTAGCCGGCGTTTCCGCTTTCTTTGTTATGGTAAAGGACGCTCCAAAATTAGACAAATCCAAACTTGTTAATCCTTTATCAACAAAGTTTCTCGATAAAAACGGAAATTTCTTCTATGAATACGGTGCTGAAAAACGAACACATGTTACTTATGATCAAATTCCAAAAGTAGTTGAAAATGCATTTCTTGCAACTGAGGATTCGCGTTTCTATGATCATAATGGAATTGATTTTAAACGAACTACAAAAGCAGTTATGGAAAATGTCACTGGTGGTTTCGGTTCCCAAGGTGGTAGTACGATTACACAGCAAGTCGTTAAAAACTACTTTCTAACGATGGACAAAACTGCTAAAAGAAAAGTGCAAGAATGGTACTTATCTTACAAATTAGAGCAACAATACTCTAAACATGAGATTTTAGAAATGTACTTAAATAAGATTAATTTAGGTAACCGTTCATACGGTATTGCGACAGCAGCGCAAAAATATTATGGTAAAGATTTAAAAGACTTGCAATTACATGAAGCTGCTATGCTCGCTGGTTTACCCCAAGGTCCAAACATTTATGATCCAACAAAAAAGGAAAATGTTGAACGAGCAACAAATCGTCGTAATGTCGTATTATCATTAATGAATCGACATGGTTATATAACAAAAGAAGAAATGAATAACGCCGTTAAGATTCCAGTAACTGAGGGCCTTCAACCGTCTTCAGAAGTAACTGAGATGAAGTATCAAGCATTTTTAGATGCGGTTGTAAAAGAAGTTGAAAAAGAATATCCTGATGTAAATATCGGTTCAGATGGTTTAACGATTCATACAACACTTGATCAAGATGCTCAAGATTACGCCGACAAAATTATGGATGGCAATCTTATTAAGTATCCGGACGATCAATTCCAAGGGTCATTCGTATTTATGGATACACAGTCTGGAGAAGTTCGAGCAATTGGTGCTGGACGTAAAGAAAGTAAGTCTACTTTCAAAGGTCATAATATGGCAACTGATTTAAAACGCCAAGTTGGTTCAACAATGAAACCAATTTTCGACTACGGTCCGGCAATTGAAAATTTACAATGGTCTACATACCATCAATTAAACGACTCAGAGTATACGTATTCCAATGGTAAGAAAATACAAAATGCAACAAAGAGTTACAAAGGTGACGTTTCACTACGTGAAGCTTTGAAAAAGTCATTAAACATTCCAGCTTTAAAGACAGCACAAACAGTTGGTCTTAATAAGTCAAAAGAATTTGCTGAAGGTTTAGGCATGACCTTTAAAGAAGGAAAAGTCTACGAATCAACAGCAATCGGTAGTAACGATAGTTCTCCATTAGAAGTAGCAGGTGCATATGCAACCTTTGGTAATAGTGGTAACTATAATAAACCACACTTCGTAAAAGAAGTAACCTTCCCGGACGGGAAAAAGAAAAGCTTTAAACCGAAAGAACATCGCGCAATGCAAGACTATACAGCTTATATGGTTACTGACGTTCTTCGTGACGTAGTAAAACCTGGTTCTGGTGGTACAGGTCCAACAGCATACGTTTCAGGTGTTGACGTAGCAGGTAAAACAGGAACACAAAACTTTGATGAATCAGTTCTTCAAAAATATGACATCCCAGCTGATGCAAACAGAGATAGCTGGTTTGCTGGATATACGCCACAATACACAATGGCTGTTTGGACCGGTTACGAAAAAGATGGTCCAAAAAATTATGTTAGCGATCGCTCCACTAGAATTGCACAGCAAATGTTCCAAGTAATGATGAGCAAATTCGCTACAGATAAATCACGCTTTGAACGTCCTTCTTCTGTACAAGAAATAAACGGAGAGTTATACGTAAAAGGTGCGAAAAAAGATGCAATTAAACAAATTAAAGTAGATGCCCCTAGTGGTCTGAATGTCACTTTTGATGGCGCTAGCACAGTTACACTAAACTGGTCTGGACCAGCAGAAGTTGATGCATATGCAGCCAGCTATAAAGCAACTGACGGTTCAAGTGGTAGCCTATCAATAAGTGGTACGACAGCTACTCTTGGTGGTATTAAACCAGGTGTTACTTACAGCTTCTCTGTAGTAGCGAAAAAAGGTACTGGCACAAGCCCAGCAGTTGGTGCATCCTTCACTGCGCCTGGCGGAACTCCAGATGCAAAAAAAGCTGAAGAAGAGGCTAAGAAAAAGGCCGATGAAGAAGCTAAGAAAAAAGCTGATGAGGAAGCCCAGAAAAAGGCTAATGAAGATAAAGTAAAACAAGACGAAGCTAAGAAAAAGGCTGAAGAAGAGGCTAAGAAACAACAAGAACAGCAACAGCAAGAACAACAACGTAAACAGCAAGAAGAAGCTCAAAAGAAAGCTGATGAGGAAGCTAGAAGGAAAGCTGAAGAAGAAGCTAAGAAGAAAGCTGAAGAAGAGGCCAAGAAAAAAGCTGAAGAAGAGGCTAAGAAACAACAAGAACAGCAACACCAAAATCCCGGAGGAGATACACCTCACGCAGACGGTGCTGTTGTTACAACAGAGTCCTAATATACAAAAAAAGAAGTCCGTTTCTCTTAACGAGAAGCGGACTTCTTTTTTGTTATCATTTTCTTTACATACAGCTTTTCTATTTCGATATACAACTGCGCTAATTGAATATAAGAATGATAATTACTCGGTTTCTTTATAATGAATGAATATCTTTCCATAAAATTAACAGGTTGCACTTTTAATTTATTCGTATTTATTTGCATTTCATTCAAACTATGAACAGGTTGTTCATTTAGCCAATAGACAACCGATAACAAGTGAGCTGAAAAAAGAATCATTGGTCCCTCAGCCTCTTGCTTATTTCTATTTCGAAACAGTATAGCAATGTCTTCATGCTTATTTTTCCATACATTCAACATCACTGGAATGCTGTTTTCAATTTCCTTCCATGGCTCATACTGTCTTTCAATATCAAATATAAAGTAAGTATTTTGTATTATCTCTTCAAAAGAATTGTCTGTATGATACTTAATTAAATTTACACTTTCTTTAAAAAATGGTAAACAGTGAAATTCTTTCGGTATTTCTATAACTCGTTCCATCCTTTATTTCACCTTCATTCGCTTCTTTCCTTCACGACATACTTCTAACAGTCTGCATTCCTCACATTGCGGTCGTTGTGCTTTACAATGATAACGTCCAAAGAAAATCATACGATGATGTGTAACTCCCCACTCATCCATTGGTACTTTCTTCATTAATGTTTTTTCTACTTCTAACACAGAGTCTTTCCATCTACACATAGCTAATCGTTTACTCACTCGCTCCACATGTGTATCAACAGCAATTGCCGGAATTCCAAACGCTACGGAAACTACAACATTCGCTGTTTTCCTTCCTACACCTGGTAATTTCGTAAGTTCATCTCGATCGTTCGGTACTTCTCCATTATAGTCATCTAATAACATTCGGCATAATTTTTGAATGTTTTTTGCTTTATTTCTATACAATCCGATAGAGCGTATATCTTGTTGTAATTCTTCTAGAGAAACACTTAAATAATCTTCTGGTGTTTTATATTTTTGAAATAAATTTCTTGTCACTTTATTTACAAGTACATCCGTACATTGTGCAGATAACGCCACCGCGATTACAAGTTCAAATGGATTATCATGAACCAATTCACAATGTGCTTCTGGATACATATCCGCCATTGTGTCTAAACAATAACGGATTTGCGTTTTGTTAAGCATATTTTTCCTCCTATATTACTGCTCCAACCAATTATAAAAAGGCACTTTTCCAGTAAATTTCGTCTCTTGTTTTGTCATTTGTTGTGCTCTTTGTTGATTCGCTCTAAATTTTTGACCTTGATTTTGAGCCTGATCTACCGTTTTAATTCCATTCTTTTTCCACTCAAATAAAATACGATCAATATATCGGAAATTTAGTTTTCCACTCATTACAGCTTCTCTAAGAGCCGCTTGAATTAAATTTGGATGATGTTGATCTTGGTCCTCCCACATCCCTAACGTTTCACATTCGAACGGCGAAAGTGGTCTTCCAAATTCTTTTTCAAATACTGTATATAAATTTACTTGTAGCTGTTTTTTTTCTTTTTGCTCTTCCTCTATTGATTCATCCATTAAGAAATGTAATATTTTTTCCCATAACGGTTGTAAAGAATAACTTTCGCACATCATCGCTTCTGATCTTTGTCCACCTTCTAGTGATAAAAAACCTTTTTGAATCAATGCCTGAATTACTTCCATACATTTCATTTCCGTTATCGTCATCCGTTCAGAAATCTCTGAAGGAGTCGGAAACGAATTACCTGATTCTAAAAATGTGTGTACATGAAGTACAACCATAAATTCCGTCTCATTTAAACCTAATTTTTTATAATGCATCATAAGCAATTTTGGAATTGCAATGCTTCCCTGCTCAAACCACTGTAACATCATTTTCTTTTTCATCACCAAACACCTCGCTCTCTAGTATAACACACCTTTAGCTATTTCTTTTTGCCACAATCCGTCAAAAAAACCTCCCCATTAATAGGGAGGTTTTTTATATTACATGAATGAAATATAAAATTAAGCTTGCACTTTACTTTTCATAAATGTATGGATGCGCTCTAATGCTTTCTCTACTTGTTCAAGAGATGTCGCATATGATAAACGAACATTATTTGGAGCACCAAATCCTGTACCTGGTACAAGAGCCACTTTTTCCTCTTCTAATAGAGCTTTTGCCCAATCATCAACTGTTGCATATCCTGATAAAGCTACAGCTTCTTTTACGTTAGGGAATAAGTAAAATGCCCCTTGCGGTTTAATACAAGTAAAGCCAGGGATTTGAATTAATTTATCATAAATGATGTTTAATCTCTCTTCAAAGGCTTGACGCATTGTTTCCACAGGTTCTTGTGAGCCTGCATATGCCGCAATTGCGCCGTATTGAGCGATTGAAGTAGGGTTTGACGTACTATGACTCGCTAAATTCGTCATTGCTTTAATAAGCTGCTTATTTCCTGAAGCATATCCAATACGCCATCCTGTCATAGAATGAGATTTAGATACACCATTAATAATAAGTGTTTGTTCTTTTAATGCATTAGAAAGCTGGGCAATTGAAGTATATTCTACGCCACCATAAATTAATTTTTCATAAATTTCATCAGAAACGATTAAAATATCATGTTCTAAACATACTTCTCCAAGCTGTTGTAATTCTTCTTTGCTATAAATCATTCCTGTTGGATTGCTCGGTGAATTAATAATAACTGCTTTCGTTTTCTCTGTAATTGCCTCACGCAGCTGCTTTGCTGTAATTTTGTACTCATTGTCTTCTAAACCTTCTACATAAACCGGCTTACCGCCAGCAAGCTTTACTTGCTCTGGATAGCTTACCCAGTAAGGAGTTGGGATGATAACTTCATCTCCCTCATCAAGTAATACTTGGAATAATGTATATAATGCATGCTTTGCACCATTACATACAATAATTTCAGATGGATCATACGCAATACCTTGATCGCGAGTAAATTTCTTCACAATTTCTTGTTTTAACGATTGTAATCCACCTGTTGGTGTATACTTCGTATGCCCTTCTAACATCGCTTTATGTGCAGCATCCATAATATGCTCTGGTGTATTAAAGTCAGGTTCCCCTGCCCCTAATCCAATTACATCATGACCCTCTGCTTTTAATGCTTGTGCCTTTGCTGTAATTTCTAAAGTTGAAGACGGTGTTAAAGCAGCTACTCGCTTTGCTAATTTCATTTGTAGTTCCCCCTACATCTATTTTTCAATGCTATATCGTCTTAAAAATTTTCCATCTTTAAATTCAAGATAGTAATAACTATAACGATTGTCATCATCAATATATGTAACTTCCCATAGTGGTACATCATTTTCAAAGCCTAATTTCACTTTCATAATCTCTTTCGGCTTACTTTTTGATTCCTTACTTTCATTGCCGACTTGCTCTATTGTTCTTTGTATAGCCTCTTTTTCAGAAATACCTTCGCTCTTTTTCCTTACTACAGTATCCCCTTTTTTCTCAGGCACCCAAACGATAAGTTGTTCTCCCTTTTCATCTGTACCTTGCACGACTATATATGCAGATTTTCCGTTGTAATAATCAACAGATTTCACCTTTGTAAGCTTTGCTTTTTCTTTAGCAATTTCTACAAATTTCGACTCTTTTGGAATTTTCTTTCCCATCGCTTTATTATAAACATACGCCCCATATATTCCGCTAGCAACGATAACAATAATGATTGCAAAGATCCACTTTTTCATTGTATCACTACGTTCTGTAAATCGTAAATACAGCTGTTTCTTTATCTTTTTCGTCTAATGCTAGTCCGAACATGAGGTCCTGCTCTTTTAACGTACGATTTAAACTATCAACAATTTTATACAAATCCGACGAATATTTAATACGCGTCGTTGATAGTACTTCGATTTTCTTATCCATGAAAAAACTCCTCCGTTACACAAAAATTTCTAATTATAGAAGAACGCAATGCGGTTACAATAAGAGTACATTCTTTACAACCCCTGCTTCATCACCCATCTATTATAGCAGGACATGTACAGCAAAAAAAGGTTTCAAGTCGAAAACCAACACATTTTGTATACAAGAAGTAAGAAAAATAAAATTCCTCCTACCCACATTTTTTACGCCTGAAGTTTATAAGTACTTCAGGCGTATTTTTCTTCCATTTTTATTCATTTGATGGTTCTTCTAATTGTACTAACAATTCTTCTAATGGTCCTTCATAAAGAGGTACGTTAGGAATCGATTGTAGAAATCGTTTTCCATAGGAAGAACTCGTCAAACGACGATCTAACACTACTACCGTTCCTGTATCTGTATTCGTTCGAATTAAGCGGCCGAATCCTTGTTTGAAACGTAATATTGCTTGTGGGAGCGCTAATTTAGCGAATACATCTTCACCTTGATTTTTTAGCCACTCACCTTTCGCTTCCATCATCGGCTGATGAGGAGGTGTAAATGGTAGACGGACTATAACAAGACAACTTAAGGCATCTCCAGGAATATCTATTCCTTCCCAGAAACTGCTCGTCCCTAATAAAATTGATTTGTCGAACTCTTGAAACTTTCGAATTAAGCGGCTTCGACTTCTATTATTCACACTTTGGGTGAGTAATAAATAACCCTCTAATTCATCATTATTTTTTAAATTCGCATACGCTTCTTTTAACATTTCATACGAAGTGAATAAAACGAGCATTCTGCCTTTTGTGGCTTTTGCTATCTTTGCAATATGTTCCGATACAGATTCAATATATCGCTCATTACTTACTTGCTTAATAAAAGGTACATCCGTTGAAACCATTAATTTCATCTGTTCATCATAACGAAATGGTGACGGAACCTTTAATGTATTTGGAGCGAAATCATGTAAACCAAGTTCCTCTTTTATATAATCAAACGTATCGTTAACTGTTAGTGTTGCGGATGTAAAAATAACACTCTTTTTTTCTGTTAAAAATTCATCAGCAAATCTTTCACCAATATGGACAGGCTGTGCGTATAGAACTGTTGAATGAATCGTCCCTTTCGTTTCAGTCTCCATCCAAGTTACATACGAATTCTTTTCTAATACGAGTAACTGTAATGATTCTGCCATCTTTCTCAGCAACTCAATTAAATGCATAAATTCACCTGTTACAACATGCATCTCCCATTCTAACTTACTTTGCAATATATCCACTTGCTTCTCAAGAGCAGTTACTACCCTTCTTAATTCATATATAAAACGATTTGTTAATTCGACGATACTATCCCACAACTTACCTTTTTCTAGTTCTGCGTTATACCTATAGATGAGCGGCATATTATTCGTTCCTTGCTCTTGCTTTGTTTGTTTAAATATAAAAGTACGTAACATTTGGAAGAGTTCATCCGCATCAAACTTAAGTTCCTTCAAACTATAACTTATCATACGGAAAGTTGAACGAGATGCTTGCTCTGATTTTTTCATCATTTTATATACTTTGGAGAGTACATCTTCTGTTTCTAGCGTCCCAAGACGAGATATAACCAATTGAAAATACATACAAGAGAACTGTTCACCCAATGTTCTACTCGCAGCTTCTTCAATATGGTGAGCTTCATCAAAAATAATATGTTCGCATGAAGCAAACAACGGTTCTTCACTTGAAAAATCTTGAAATAATAACGCATGATTTGTAATAACGATATCTGCAAATAAAGCTTTATTCTTCGCTCGCTGATAAAAACAACGACTAAACCAATTACTTTGCATACCGCCTGGACTATACGCATCGCTACAAATACGATTCCAAAGTAACTTTCCGCCCTCAGGAATATTTAATTCGTCTCGATCACCTGTTTCAGTTTGCAATAGCCAAACTAAAATCTTCGCCTTCGTAAGTGCCATATCATAATTTTTTTCTTCCTCTTGCAAAGCATACTCAAATTTATGTAAGCATAAATAATGCTTTCTTCCTTTTAGAAGAGCTGCCTCAAATGAAAATGGCATTATTTTTTGTAATAACGGAATTTCTTTTTCTAATATTTGTTGTTGGAGTTGTACCGTTTGTGTACTTATAATGACAGGTTCTTCTTTTCTCTTTGCAAAATAAAGACTAGGAAGCAAATAAGCAAGAGTCTTTCCTGTTCCTGTACCCGCTTCAATTAGTGAAAAACGAGAATCTCTTAACGCCGTATATATCTCTTTCATCATCAGTTGTTGACTTTCTCTTCTTTCAAACTTTGGCATATGTGATTCCAATTTATCCATCGTTTTATTCAAGAAAGCATCAAACTTTGATGAACACGTTTCTCCAAGGTTTAAGGAATAGTTCCGCTTTTTCAGCGCAATATTTCGATGTATTTCATACTCCGCTATATCTTCTTTACCGTGCATTACTTTCTTTAAAATATTTTCAGAAAGCACATCAGCTATATCGCTTTGGAACACATCACTTAATTCATAAAGCGATTGCAACGTGACAAGTGGTAACTTTTCAATTTCATTTAAAAATTGTAAAAATAATTCCGCTGTTGCAAGAGCATCACTATCCGCACGATGTGGTTGATCGTGCTCTAGTTCATGCTTCTTAGCTAAATCACGTAATTTATAACTATCGGCTGTCGGCAAAAGAATTTGAGCCAATTCAACCGTGTCGATTTTCGGACAATGTATTTCTGTATATCCAGCTTGCCTTAATTCTTCATTTAAAAAATTCCAATCAAAGTGAACATTATGCGCAACGAAAGCCGCACCTTGTAATAGCTCAACAATCATCGGGGCTACATCTTGAAATAACGGGGCTTGTTTTACAAGACTTTCATCAATCCCTGTTAATTCTGTAATAAATGGTGGGATCTCTCTCTTTGGGTTAACAAAAGACGAAAAAATCTCCAATATCTCTCCATCTTCTACTACAACAGCTGCAATTTGGGTAATTTTATCCTTCCCATCTTTCCAGGAGTTCCCTGTCGTCTCTAAATCAACAACGACATAACGCTTACTCATATATGTAACACCTCAATTTCTTACCTTTCAAACAACAATAATTTATATAATGTTACTATACCACGTTTTATCTCATCTTAATGAAAAGATGCACAAAAAAGCTATCTCCGCAATGGAGATAGCCTTTCTACTTATAATATCGTACCCGCTTTTTCAGCACCTAACATTTCAATAATTTGATTATTATCGTCTAATACTGCAATTTTTGGTTCTTGTTTATGAATCTCTTCTTCCGTAACTAGCCCATAACAAATAATAATTACTTTGTCCCCTGGTTGTACAAGCCTTGCCGCAGCACCGTTTAAACAAACAACACCACTACCGCGTTCCCCTTTAATAACGTATGTCTCTAAGCGAGCACCATTATTATTATTTACAATTTGGACTTTTTCGTTTTCTACAATATTTACTGCATCCATTAAGTCTTCATCAATTGTAATACTACCTACATAATTTAAATTTGCCTCCGTTACAGTTGCACGATGTAACTTTGCTCTCATCATTGTGCGAAACATAGATGCTCCCCCTTATTTAACTGTTAATGTTATATTGTCAATTAATCTTACATTTTCAAACTTAACTGCAATAGCTAAAATGATTCTTCCTTTGACTTTCTCTACCATTGTTAATGACGGATATGCATATAAATCTGCATAATCTACAGTGCCTTTCGTATGCGTCTCAATATACTCTTTCACAAGATTTGTAATGATTTCGGGATTACGTTCACCTGCCTCAATTCTTTCTTTCGCTATACATAGGCTGCGGTATAAATGAAGAGCTTCTTCACGTTCATCTTGTGATAGGTACACGTTACGAGAACTTTTCGCTAAACCATCTTCTTCCCTTACAATATCAACTGGTACGATTGTAACTGGAATATTGAAATCAGTTACAAACCCTTCAATTACTGCAACTTGTTGAGCATCTTTCATACCGAAATAAGCACGCTTTGGCAGCGTAATATTAAATAGTTTCATTAGTACAGTTGCAACACCAGCAAAATGACCAGGTCTTTGTTGACCGCATAATACGTCCGTGCGCTTCACAACTTCTACCGTTGTTGTTTGTTCTGCTGGATACATTTCTTCTACACTCGGATAAAATAAATAATCTACACCGTTTTCTTTTGCTACATTTTCATCTCTATCAATATCACGAGGATATCGATCTAAATCTTCATTTGGGCCAAATTGTAGTGGGTTTACAAATACACTTAAAACTACAGTTTCATTTTCTTCTCTTGCCTTACGTAATAAAGTAGCATGGCCTTCATGTAAATAACCCATTGTTGGAACAAAACCAATACTCTTTCCACTTGCACGAAGTTCGCTCGTAATTTGCTGCATCTCTTGCACTGTAGTTACGATTTTCATTATTGTTTTCCTCCATATAACGCTAAGCATTCTTCCTCTTTCATTGTGAACGAATGTTTTTCTTCAGGAAATTGCCTTGTCTTTACTTCAGTAACATATTGTGAAATCCCACGCACAATCTCCTCTTGAACAGACGTATATTGCTTCACAAATTTCGGAACACGATTTACGCCGTATGAGATAAGATCATGATAAACAAGCACTTGCCCATCTACTTTTTGTCCTGCGCCAATCCCAATTGTCGGTATTGTTAGTTGCTCTGAAATAAGTTCTGCTAACTGCATTGGTACACATTCTAACACAAGCGCTATTGCACCAGCTTCTTCACATTTCTTTGCATCTTCTATTAATTTTTTTGCACTCTCCGCATCTTTTCCTTGCACTTTATATCCACCCAACACTCCTACAGATTGAGGGGTTAAACCTAAATGCGCTACAACAGGAATTCCTGCGTTCGTCAAATATTGAATCGTCGATATAACTTCTCCAGCACCTTCTACCTTCAGTGCGTGTGCCCCGCTCTCTTGAACGATGCGGCGTGCATTCACCATCGTTTCTTGTAATGATACGTGATACGACATAAATGGCATATCAGTTACAATAAACGTCTCTTTCGCTCCGCGGCGTACAGCTTTCGTATGATGAATCATATCCTCTACTGTTACAGGTACTGTTGAATCGTATCCGAGTACAACCATTCCAAGAGAATCTCCAACTAGAATCATATCAACTTCAGCTTCTTCTGCTAATTTAGCAGATGGATAATCATACGCCGTTAGCATTGTAATCGGCTCACCTTGCTCTTTCATCTTCAAAAAATCTGTTTTTGTTTTCAAAAACTACTCCTCCTTTATGCAGGAGAGAGGAGATGGCCGAAATCATATAAAAAAACCCCTCTGGCCATAAAAGGGCAGAAGGGTTGTGTGTTAGTCGGCATTATTCATCCCTCTGTCCCAGTCCGTTATTGGATCAAGGCAGAATCCAAGTTATTATTTTTCGTATGACTTCGAATCATGGTGCAGTTCGCTCTGATACTGCCCACATTCGAACTAATTATAGCAAACTACAAAAAGGAATTACTACATTTTTTCGAAAAAATAATTTTTTATTCTTATTACGGTATATGAAATTTAACACGAGAGTATATATGCTATACAGTTTTTATGGATAATTCAATCCTGAAAAGATACATGTTTTTTCAACGCATGTTAAAAAAGTCCAAGTTAATTTTTTCTGTAATCAATTTAACTATATAGTATAACTCTTAAACTAATGATGCAGGTTAATTGAGGAAAGTACTTAACAAAGGAGAATTGCAGATGTCTATGAACAGGTGGTTATTTCGATTCAGCAGTTTGCTTGTAATGATTGTATGGTGGATGTCTTTAGGATCCTCCCAAGTATTTGCCTCAGTTCATGTCGTAACACAACCCACCGATTTAACGAAAGTGATTGAGGTTGAACTAAATGATGATTACTTTAATCCAAATGTCATCACGATTCCGCTTGAAGGATCAACAACATTACTATTGAAAAATAAAGGTAAAAACGAGCACACCTTTACAGTGAAAAAACTCGGTATTGACGTCGTAGTCCAGTCAGGAAAAGAAAAGAATATTACCGTGAAACCTAAAAATACTGGTACATATGAATTAATATGTCGATACCATCTTCTTAAAGGAATGACAGGCAAAGTAATCGTCAAATAACATGCCAGGTCAACTCGACGGAAGCTATTTTGAAATGAACTTTAAATATGAAAAGAATTTATTATCATGTTACAAATTCAACTCAAAACTATTGAAATAAAAAGAAGTTCCAAAAGAGGAACTTCTTTTACTTAATTTCGATATCTGCAGAATGAATATGATGTACTTTCCCCTCATGATCCTCCAGAAGTAATACACCATCCTCTGTGATTCCTTTTGCTAACCCCGTAATTGTCTCTCTCATCGTTCGAGCGGTAATTTCTTTCCCGATGCTCACAGCGTAACTTTCCCAAAGAATTTTAATGACAGAGAAACCATTTTGTAAATATTCTTCATATAATTTTTCTAGTTGTAAATAGATTTGTTGCATAAGTTCTGCACGAACAATCGGCTTACCTGATTCAATCGCTAATGAAGTAGCGATGTGCTGAATTTCTTCATCAAAATGTTCTTGCTTTTGATTCGCATTAATACCGATGCCCATAATGACAGCATTAATTTTATCAGGATCCGCTTGCATTTCTGTTAATATACCTACAGCCTTTTTACCTTGAATTAAAATATCATTTGGCCATTTTATTCCTACGTTTACACCTGTACATTTTTCAATTGCCTGTGCAACACTAACAGCCGCTAACAAAGTAAGTTGCGGTGCATGATGAACTGGGATTGACGGGCGTAAAATAATACTCATCCAAATCCCTGTTCCTTTTGGTGAATGCCATTTTCTGCTTAAACGACCTCTTCCCGCTGTTTGTTCTTCTGCTACAACGACAGTTCCTTCTTCTGCACCTTCATAAGCAAGTTTTGCTGCAATGTGCTGCGTTGATTCAACAGTTTCTTCAAAATACACTGTTCTACCAATCCGCTTCGTTTGTAGCCCTAACTGAATTTCATTAGCAGTCACTTTGTCTGGCTTACTTGCAATTCGGTAACCTAATCGGCGCACAGCTTCAAGTTCATATCCCTCACTCCGCAGATCCTCCATATGTTTCCACACAGCAGTTCTTGAACAACCAAGTTTATCACTAATTGTTTGGCCGGATACAAACTCGCCATCCGCTTCAGAAAAAACTTGCAATAACTGCTTTCTTATAGTAGATTGCATCCTTGCAGCCACTCCCTTATACGCTCTTTCTCATTAACTACGTTTCCTTGTACGATTGCTTCTTCGATTTTCTGAAGCATTTCAGCAACCCACGGACCAGGCTTTTTGTTTGCCCAGTTTAATAAATCATTACCAGTCACATTCATTTCTTGACGTTCCTGGATTGGCAATGCATGAAACATTAATTGTACTCGTTCAACAGATGTAGGGTCATAGCTTTCAATCATCGCTTCATATACTCTCTCTGCCATTTCAGCGATATGAATTCCCGTTTTATAAAGAAGGACTGTATCCCAATCCTTCTCCTTTCTAGTACGAATTGCCAATAAAACTGCAACAATATCTTTTATTTTTTTATTCGAAAACTTCCATTGACGTAAAAAGACAGATGGATGTTCTTCTCCGATACAATATAAGAAAAATGCCCACGCCTCAATATCCGTTTCGAAAGAATCCCATTTATACTGCGTAGCTTTTAACAGTCTCTCTTCTGACATTTGTAAATATGGCAAATGAGAAAATAGCTTCGTCTCTACTAATTCTTTGAGACCTTTCACACAATATGTACCAGTTAACAGTTTCTCAAACTCTACTGTAATACGCTCAATTGCTATATGTTCTAGCAAATGCCCATGCGTTTCAATCGCTTGCTTCGTTTTCATTTCTAATGAAAAACCTAACGTGCTTACAAACCGAATACCACGCATCATTCGCAGGGCATCTTCTTGAAAACGATCCGCAGCATTTCCAACTGTCACAATTTCTCTCTGTTGAATGGCTTCCTGTCCAGCAAATAAATCAACCATTTTGCCTTCTTCTGTCATAGCAATTGCATTCATCGTGAAATCACGACGTTTTAAATCCTCTTCTAATGAACGAACAAATTGAACACTACTAGGTCTTCGAAAATCTTCATATTCGCTTTCTGTTCGAAAAGTAGTTACCTCATAAGGCTCACCATTTTCTACAACAATTACAGTTCCATGCTCAAGACCAACAGGAACATTTCTTGGAAATATAGCCATCACTTCTTCTGGTAGAGCAGATGTCGCAATATCAATATCTCCAATCGGCCTATCGATAATAAGATCTCGTACGCTCCCACCAACAAAGTAAGCCTCATGTCCTTGTTGCTTTAATGTCTCAATAATAGAACTAGCTTTTTTAAATCTTTCCATTTTTGTCATCCCTTAGTACGTCATAGTAAATCGTTTCATATTGTGAAACAATTTTTTCTGAGCGAAATTGCTCATAAACACTTTCTCTTGCTCGTTCTCCCATATTACGGTGAAGTTCCTCGTCCTTTAATAGCTGAATAGCTTGATTTGCCACTCCTGTTGTATCGCCAACTTCACATAAATATCCTGTTTCCCCGTGTTGAATAACCTCTGGAATACCTCCAACCCGCGTTCCGATACAAGGTACACCACACGCCATTGCTTCTAATAAAACAAGACCAAAACTTTCCTTCTCTGATAGAAGCAACATTAAATCACTCATCGCAAGTAGTTCTGCAACATTATCTTGCTTCCCTAGGAATAAAACGCGATCTTCAATATGTAAATTCTTCACTATCTGTAAAATCGTACAGAATTCTGGTCCGTCTCCAACAAGAAGCAACTTCGCATCTACTTCTTTAACAATTTTAGCAAATGCCTGAACAACATCCTGCACACGTTTCACTTTACGGAAATTCGAAATATGAATAAGTACTTTTTCACTCTCACTTATACCGTATTCTTTCTTTAATTGAGACATATTACGCTTGAAATATACACGTTCGTCTATAAAGTTATATACCGTTTGAATTTCTTTACTTGGTTTTACAAGCTCATGTGTTTCGTTAATTAATGAATGCGAGACAGCAGTGACAACATCCGATTGCTCAATACCAAAACGAATTAAATTATTTAACGAAGGGTCGGAACCTAACACAGTAATATCTGTTCCATGTAAGGTTGTAACAATTTTAATACGCTCTCCGATCATTTGTTTTGCTAAATATGCACAAATTGCATGTGGTATTGCGTAATGCACATGTAAAATGTCTAAGTTTTCTCTTTGTGCAACCTCGGCCATTTTACTTGCTAACGCTAAATCGTATGGTGGATATTGAAATACAGAGTATTGATTTACCGTCACTTCATGAAAATAAATGTTTGGATATACTTTATTTAACCGGAATGGTAAACCCGATGTAATAAAGTGAATTTCATGCCCACGTTCCGCCAATTGCTTTCCTAATTCTGTTCCAACAACTCCAGAACCACCTACAGAAGGATAACATGTAATACCTATTTTTAATTTCATTTACATCCCCCTAATAAATCAGCATGTAATAAAACCGGTTTCTTACTCATAAATCCCTCGGCATACAAGACTCCAACTTCTTTTCCAAACATCTTCTCACGAGCGATTACAGTTTCAACGTAACCTTCTGTTAACGGTGTCTTAACACCATCGCTCCCTGTTGAAAACTGACTTTCATACGCTTCTAATGCTTCCACCTTTATAGAGAGGTACTCACTTATATCTATACAAAAATTCGGTTTATGAAAACCATTAATCATATAATTATAAAAAGACTCCACACGATGTGGTGAAAGTTCCGGCATATATTTACGGATTCCTGCTGAAAAAATAGCCTCTTCCACAAGCTTTGCACAATTTGCATGATCTGGATGGCGATCTTCATAGTACGGTGCAAAAACTAGTTTTGGTTTATATGTACGGATCACCTTGACAATTTCACGTATATACTCTTCTTTCATATACAAACCACGGTCTGGCATCGCTAAATTCAGCCTCGTTTTTACTCCCATTATACGAGCTGCAACCTTCGCTTCTTCTTTTCTCAACTCTATCGTTCCATTTGAAGAAAGATCAGCTTCTGTTAAATCACAAATACCTACTTCATACCCTTGCTTTGTATATTTAGCGATGGTACCAGCCATGCCGATTTCAACATCATCGGCATGAGCACCAAACGCTAATATATGTAATCCACTCATAATTGTTCCCCTCATTTTCTTAACTTACGATAATCTAAATCTCCTCGCTCTAATGCGTGCATTAACATTTCAGCACTTGCCATATTCGTTGCAAGTGGAATCGCATATACATCACATAAACGAAGCAATGCATTCACATCCGGTTCATGCGGCTGTGCTGTTAATGGATCGCGGAAGAAAATCACCATATCTAAATCGTTCTTTGCAATCATTGCACCAATTTCTTGATCTCCACCAAGAGGGCCAGATTGATATCTTGTTACAACTAATCCAGTCGCTTCCATAATACGAAGCCCTGTCGTTCCTGTTGCAAATAATTCATGTTGTTCAAAAATTGGTTTATATGCGTATGCAAACGAAACCATATCATTTTTCTTTTTGTCATGTGCGATTAAGGCAATTTTCATCCGTTGTCTCCCCTTTAGTCGATAATATTTTCTAAACCGTACACAAGATGATCAAGGTTCATTACTGTCTCAATTGATAGTTTTACACCTGACATAAATGATGCACGATTGAATGAATCATGACGAACTGTTAACATTTGTCCATCTCCACCGAACATTACTTCTTGGTGTGCAATAAGCCCTGGCAAACGTACACTATGAATGTGAATACCGTCTACATTTGCACCACGTGCACCTGCTAGTTGCTCTACTTCTTTTGGATGACCTTGCTGCTTTGATTCACGATTTTGACGAATTAACTCTACCGTTTTTACAGCTGTACCAGATGGTGCGTCTAATTTTTGATCATGATGTAATTCAATTACCTCAACATCTTGGAAATATTTCGCTGCCATTTGTGAGAATTTCATCATAAGAACTGCACCAATTGCAAAGTTTGGAGCAATAATTGTTCCTACTGCTTTTTCTTTTGCATTCTCTGTTAAACGTGCCAATTCTTCTTCTGTAAATCCAGTTGTACCAATAACCGAACGAAGTCCACGCTCAACTGCAAGTGTAACGTGTTGTTTCCCCACTTCTGGTGTTGTTAAATCTAACAACACATCTGCTTCTACTTCATCTAAACAAGTATGTAAATCAGCGTAAATCGGTGCATGTAATGCTGGCATGCCAGGTAAATCAGAAATCTTCTCACCACCATGCTTATAATCCACTGCTGCTACTAAATTAAAATGTTCCGTTCTTTCCATAAGAAGAACTGCTTCATGTCCCATACGTCCTCTTGGTCCGGCGATAATTACTTTAATTTCTTTCATTATTCTTTCTCTCCCTCATCAATACGTGTCCAGCGATCTTTATCACGTGTATTAAATTTATTCATTACAATGTTATGTGCTGTCTCTAAATCAATATTTAAACTATTTGCCATACAAATCATAACAAATAATACATCTCCAAGCTCTTCTTCAATACTTCTTTCTTTTTCAGTTGTTTTCTTCGGTTTCTCACCATAATAATGATTTACCTCTCTTGCAAGCTCTCCCATTTCTTCCGTTAAACGAGCCATCATTGCAAGCGGACTGAAATAACCTTCTTTAAACTGACCAATATATGCATCTACTTCTTTCTGCATATCTTTCATCGTTTTTGCTTCCATACTATTCACCTCTAATCCTTCCTCTTTCATGTTAGCCAATTCATCGCGATTTGACAAATATTATTCCCCGCCAAACACCTATTTGCGACCCATTTTTGGATAGACTATAATAAAGTTGAACTAATCGAGTTCCTACGGCTGGTTTGCCCCTCTTCTTTGCTTCATCTCCTATCAGCCGTTAGAGCGGGATAAAGTGAAACCTTCTTTTGTGCTTTTCACAAAAGATCAGCCCACATCAATCAAGTTCTTACTATTTTCACTAGCAACTAGAAATTACTTATTATTATGTTTTACTGTTTCAGCGGAGCAATGCAATCATTACATAATTAGGGGGATTTCTATATGACATCAAAATTGAAGGTGCGAAATATTATTTTTATTTTAATCGGTTCCGCTATATTTTCTTTCGGTATTGTCAATATCAATATTGAAAACCACCTTGCAGAGGGTGGGTTTACTGGTATTACACTATTATTGTATTTTTTATTTAAGTTTGATCCTTCCTACTCAAACTTAATTTTAAATATCCCTATATTTTTTATTGGTTGGAGGTTACTTGGCAGAACGACATTTTTATATACATTAATTGGCACCTTTAGCGTATCTTTATTTCTATGGATTTTCCAGCGTTACGAAGTACTCAACTTACATTTAAACTTGCAAAATGATATGACACTCGCAGCTTTATTCGCCGGGGCATTTATCGGTATCGGCCTTGGAATAATATTTAAATATGGCGGGACTACTGGCGGTGTAGATATTATCGCACGACTAGCTCACAAATATGTTGGCTGGAGTATGGGGAAAACAATGTTTATGTTTGATGCTGTCGTTATCGTAGTCTCTATTCTTACCTATTTATCATACCGCGAGGGCATGTATACGCTAGTTGCTGTTTTTATCGGTGCTAAAGTCATTGATTTTATGCAAGAAGGAGCTTATGCTGCCAAAGGAGCGACTATTATCTCAGAGAAAAACGATGAAATTGCTGCCAAAATTTTATCTGAAATGGAGCGCGGAGCAACCTTTTTAAAAGCTGTTGGATCGTATACAAAAGTGGAACGTAACGTATTGTATTGCGTTGTTGCTAAAAATGAAATCGTGAAATTAAAGAATATCATTACTTCTGTAGATCCTCATGCTTTTGTCGCTGTAAGTGATGTACATGATGTAGTTGGTGAAGGATTTACGTTAGATGAAAATAAAAACCCTTTACATAATTAAATGTAACTAGAAAAGCGCCTTAGCTTTTCTAGTTTTTTATTACAAGTCTTTTAAGCTTCTCAAAATCCTCATGAATAAGCTCCAATAAACTCCGATTATAAAAAATGGAAGCTGGATGAAAAGTCGGAAAAACATGATATTCTTTCTCTGACCATGTAAACTCTGCACTTTGCATATCCTTTAATTTTTGAATGGGCTGTTTTAATAATTGCCCGTGTACATCTGTGATTTTTTTATTTTTTCCTGTTAAACGTTGAAGACCGATATTTCCAAGCGTGACGATAAGCTTCGGATGTATTTTCTCTAATTCATAATCTAACAAAGGCGCATGGGCAACTATTTCTCCCTGATTTGGCGTTCTATTATACTTTTTTTGTATGATTTCACCATTTCTTTCTTTTTTCTCTCGCCATTTATAAGGTCTACTTCGAACAGCGCTCGTAATATATACTTCTTCCCTTGTAACATCAATACGCTCTAAAAAATCCATTAATTGTTTTCCCGCCCTCCCGCTAAACGGAATCCCATTATGAATTTCTGTTTCACCAGGCGCTTCTCCTAACAACATAAATTTGGGATTTTCAGGACCTTGTCCACTTAAAAAACCTTCTAGTTGATAAGGAGCACTGCGCTCTTGCACTTGTTTTACTAAATGGTCTGGATATTTCATTTCCCCCCACCGCCTTTCCGCATTACTTCTATTATTTCTATTTGCAATACATTATATAATTCAATCCATACAACAAAAAAAAGACTATCAAAATGAACTGAACCCAAAAAATTAGACAAATATATTAAGCAGCTACTAAGGATTGAACTCTGTATTGCACAGGG
>NZ_JASNGE010000014.1:0-135285 GCF_030164735.1 Bacillus sp. RB3 | reverse complement strand
GAAGGGATCGGTCTTGAAAACCGACAGGCGGCGAGAGTCGCGCGGGGGTTCGAATCCCTCTACCTCCTCCATTTTTTAAAACTTTATATTGTCGCGGGGTGGAGCAGCACGGTAGCTCGTCGGGCTCATAACCCGAAGGTCGCAGGTTCAAATCCTGTCCCCGCAACCAAATGGTCCCGTGGTGTAGTGGTTAACATGCCTGCCTGTCACGCAGGAGATCGCCGGTTCGACCCCGGTCGGGACCGCCATTTATGTTGGCTCGGTAGCTCAGTCGGTAGAGCAGAGGACTGAAAATCCTCGTGTCGGCGGTTCGATTCCGTCCCGAGCCACCATTTTTTTATGCCGGCTTAGCTCAATTGGTAGAGCAACTGACTTGTAATCAGTAGGTTGGGGGTTCAAGTCCTCTAGCCGGCATCATTTAGGGGCATAGTTTAAAGGTAGAACTGAGGTCTCCAAAACCTCCAGTGTGGGTTCGATTCCTACTGCCCCTGTAAAGTATATGGGCCTATAGCTCAGCTGGTTAGAGCGCACGCCTGATAAGCGTGAGGTCGATGGTTCGAGTCCATTTAGGCCCACCATATATTATTCCGCAGTAGCTCAGTGGTAGAGCTATCGGCTGTTAACCGATCGGTCGTAGGTTCGAGTCCTACCTGCGGAGCCATGGCCCGTTGGTCAAGTGGTTAAGACACCGCCCTTTCACGGCGGTAACACGGGTTCGAATCCCGTACGGGTCATACAAAAAAGAGTCAGCATTATGCTGGCTCTTTTTTATTTTGTTAATCCTTTTTATTACGTTACTTTCCAGAAATAAATAAAGGAATTTTGGAAAAGCTATGGTATGTATAAAAAGGAGGAAATAAATAATGACACGAGTTAGAGACTTAATGAGTACCCATATTGTACATTGTACACCGCTAGACAATGTATATGAGGCAGCTGTTAAAATGAAGGAAGAATCAGTTGGATTAATTCCAGTTGTTGAAAATGAGCAAGTTGTTGGGCTTGTTACTGATCGTGATTTAGTCGTTCGAGGGATTGCTGAAAAACATCCTGGATCTAATAAAATTACAAATGTGATGACAACAAATATTATCTCAGTTTCTCCAAATGATTCTATTGAAAAAGCTACAGAGCTAATGGCACAGCATCAAATTAGACGATTACCAGTAGTTGATAGTGGTCAACTTATTGGCATGTTAGCACTAGGAGATTTAGCTATAAGGGAATCAGCAGATGATCAAGCTGGATTTGCCTTGAGTGAAATCTCAGAGCGTACAGAGTAAATTGAAACTTTAATTAACCGAGAGTTTAATGGTCACTCATAAAGAGCTAAATTATATATAAATTTCAGATACATTATTCTAGCATATATGGATTAAACTAATATGTTAGCGTGATGTATCTGAGACATTATATAATAAGGATACGGTTAATAATTTCGACATTTTTTTAAAATTTGTTATTCTTAATTTTTAATAAGAGAAAAGATGATATACTGATAGATATAAGTATTATGATAGATTTTGAATATAACAATATTAATTTTTAGTGGTGCGATAATAAATTAATATTTCCTACATAGATGAAAAGGGAAGGGGAATTATATGAAGGCTGTACAGGGCGATCCAAATTGGAATTTGGTTACAGATACATATATAGAACCAAATAATTTCGCTGAATTATTTTCTTTGCTTGTACCTTGTCACCCAAAAGGTGAGGGGAAAGAACGAACTATATTAGTATGGAAAGAGAAAGAATTTTATAAAGAAGAAAATTTAGCGGCATTTATCGTATATGGCATGAATAAAGCAAAGAAATTACCGCAGTTTCATAAAGATGAAATTCCAACTTTAGTGCGTATTCTTCGCTTATGCCAAGAGATTGGTTGGTATGAAGAGGCAAATGATTTTATGATAGCGCAAGGATTAGCTGAGTTTGTTCATACTTCATTGGAATATGAAACATGGGATCTTTTGACGCAATCAGTTGCTTTAAATTATTTAATTATTAAATATCGTATAGGTGAATTGACAGATAGGGATATTGAAATTTGGGATAGAGTTAAATTTAATGAGAAGTGTATAACCGATTGTAAACATTTATTATCTCATAAAGAAGTATTGGAATTTACATTCTTTTATATGTGCAAGAGAGCGAAATCATTATCAAAAGAGCAATTAAATAGTGATATGATGAGTTTAGCAATGTATTGTAATACTTTTGTATATGATTTGTATACACATGATTTATTACGGAAATATCGTAAGTGTACAGATTTCCTATCATATTATGGACCTAGTCAGGCAGTTTTAGCATGTCAAAGAGCTGTATTATCTCAAATTTCCGATCGCTTAGACCCATTAAAGACAACACATGTAGATGATTATTTATATGTGATGAAAGAAATGATGGAGCATATGACGATAGGAGTAATGGATCGATATGGTCATTTTATTGGAAAGCTACTATCTTATGTGCCATTTTTCGAAATGATACAAGTTCCACAGCATGCATATTATTGTGAAGAATTACTGTATATTTGTAAGGGCATTGAATATAAAGAAGAAACACTACGCAATTATATATTTATACAATTACATGATTGTTTACCATCATTCTTTAGGCTATTTCTTAAAAATAAGCGTTACGCAACGATTCATGATATTCTTTTCTATTGGTGCGATGACGAACAACGAATGAGCTTAGAGAAAAAATATAATCTGAGCTTTATTTATGAAAAATATGCTTGTGGATAAACAATATTTTCGATATGAAAAATTAATATAAATTAAAAAGGATCTCCAGTTTATGTGAGATCCTTTTTTGTTAGTAAAACAAGGAGAAAGTGATTAAGACAAGAAAAAACATTCCATATAGGAGAAGTTGTTCAGTATAACTTCCTTGTATACCAAAAAAAGTATTGGCTTTCTTATACAAATTCAATATGTATTTTATTGGAGTATCTTTGAAAGATTGGTACACAGTGTCTCCTCTTTCTAAGCTTCTTGTTTTTGTTTTTGTTTTTGGTTATAAGGGGCATTAATATATCTAGCTACAAATAATAAAACAGCCATAAAGAATACTGGAAATACAGTAGATAAATAAAAGCCATTACTAATTATATTTGTTATGAGAGCACTCAAAAGAAAAATAGCATTATAAATATGGGCAATTTTTTGTTTTAGTTGCACTTGAAATGATTCCATCATAATTTCTAATGCAACAAAAGCAATAATAATAGATAAAAATACAATGTTTGTATTGTAAATGATTAAACAACAGATTAAACCTAAAAAGGCTACGTATTCAATTATAAGAGGTATATTGCGTGGCATACAATTTACCTAACTAAATATGGCAGTGGATTTACTGCATTTGTTTTTTCAAAATTCCATTCTCCATTATGTAATTCAAAATGAAGATGCTGCCCGTATGAATGACCTGTGTTTCCCATATGACCTATTAATTGTCCAGTTTGTACTTGATCACCAGCTTGTACAGTGCGATCCTTCATATGAGCATAAACAGTTGTATATAATTTCCCATTGATTTGATGCGCAATGAAAACAACATTGCCATAGCTAGCTGAATAATAAGATTTCACAACTTTACCTGCAGCAGCAGCTTGGATAGAGACGTTTCCTGGAGCGGCAATATCTATACCATAATGCATTTGTTCCCAGCGTATATCAAAGGTTGAGCTAATTCTTCCTTGAGCAGGGAATTTGAAAGCAGCTGGAATTGATGAAGGTTGATCTGTTTTAGCTTGTGGTTGATTTTGTACTACATAGTGTTTTGCTACATATCCGTATCCTGTGCCAAAACGAATTTTATACCAAGTTCCTACAGTTTCTACTACTTGTACTTGTGTACCGTTTTGTAATGAACCGAGTAGAGCGCTACTTGTACTAGCGTTGCTACGTACATTTAGATTAGGTGTTGCAACAGTATATTTTGTATTATTTTGAACGGTGATTCCTTTTACTAAGGGTTGTGAACCATTAGAGATGAATGCTTTTTGTACATAACCTGTTTGGCCATTATGCGATATTTTATACCATTCGCCTTGATCTTCTTGAACGGTAATAAACTTGCCATTTGGTAATACATCTAAAATGGAAGATTCTAAATTAGGTTCAGAGCGAACGTTTAATGCATTAGCATTAACGATGTATTGATCATTAGAATGAAGTTTGTTTTTTAGTAAAATAGCATCTTTTTGTACATAACCTACTTTATTATGAACAGATACTTTATACCACTCATTAGTTGTTTCAAGGATGTTCACTTTTGTATTAAAGCGAATTGTATCAATTGATGTGCTTTTTACGTTATCTTCTGTATGTAATGCTACTTGATCGACTTTGACATACCCAGTTTTAATATTAGATAATTGTTCAGCGTTTGCTTTTTGTACATTTGTTTCACCCATAGAAGGAAGTAAAGAAGCAATCGCTACAGTAGTTGCTGTTAAAGCAGTAGCTTTCATATTCATGGAATAGAGACCTCCTCTAGTTGTATAGTTGTAATTTTATTATAGTATAAAGATATAATATAGTGGGTGTATTCACATAAATGTAATATGAAATCAATATAAAAATAAATTTTTTGAGGATAATGATTCCTTCTTATGCAATTAATTGGGGTTTTATTTTCTAAAATAGAATGTATGTATTGTATAACTTTGATATTCTGTTGATAATTAAGAAAATTAAAAAAGTTGATGATGTCTTATTAGGGTGTTATACTGACAGTGATAATTTTATAGTTTGCTAGGAGAGCTGGTGTTGCCAGCTGAGAGTAGGCCGTAAGCCTTTGATCCTTTTTATTACCTGATCTAGATTATGCTAGCGTAGGGAAGCAATTCGGACACTAACAATGAGTCCCCGTTTCTTTGCGTATAGAAACGGGGCTTTTTTATTTAAAAATTTCATATTGAAACCACTAGGGGTGCTTGATTTGCTGAGAGAGGAATAATCCTTAACCCTTACAACACCTGATCTAGGTAATACTAGCGAAGGGAAGTGGAACATCGAATAAATGTATAACTTTATTTGCTGTAACCACTTCTTATATATAGAAGTGGTTTTTTATTTAGATACATATATTGAAAGGGGATAGAGAAATGAAATTTTGCGATAGATTATTAGAAACTGTGCAACCGGTTTGGGAGATGAGTCATAATCATCCGTTTGTAGTGGGTATGGGAGATGGCACGTTAGAAAAAGATAAATTCCAGTATTATATTATTCAAGATTATTTATATCTGCTAGATTATGCAAAGTTATATGCGATTGGTGTTGTAAAAGCAACGAATCCACAAGTAATGGGAAAGTTCGCTGAACAAATTGATGGAATATTAAATGGCGAAATGACAATCCATAAACAATATGCAAAAAGACTTGGAATTTCTATAGAGGAGATAGAGTCTGCGAAACCATCTGCTAAAAATTTAGCTTATACAAATTACATGATGTCTGTATCTCAAAATGGCACACTTGCGGAATTAATAGCAGCGCTTCTTCCATGTATGTGGAGCTATTGGGAAATTGGAAAGCGTTTAAATGATATTCCTGGAGCAAGAGATCATGAGTTTTTTGGTGAGTGGATTCAAGGATATAGTTCGGAAGAATACGGTAATCTGTGTATTTGGTTAATAGATTTATTAAATGAAATGGCAGTGGGAAAGTCTGAGACAGAACTAGAAAGATTAGAGGAGATTTTCTTATATTCCAGTCGATTTGAATATTTATTCTGGGATATGTCCTATCGTAAGGAGATGTGGGGATTTGAGGAGCAAGAACATACTACAGTTTCATAATGTTTCTTTTCATTACGATGAGAAACCAATCATCCATGAATTAAATGCTTCTATACATGAGAAAGAGTTTGTCAGTATTATCGGACCGAGTGGATGTGGGAAAAGTACTTTATTTCGCCTTATTACAGGTCTAGAAAAGGTAAGTACTGGACAGATAGAACTGACAGAAACAAAGCACCATCCTGTAGGATATATGCCGCAAAAAGATATGCTTTTGCCGTGGAGAACAATTATTGAGAATGCTGCCCTGCCGCTAGAGTGCCAAGGTGTACAGAAGAAAGAAGCACAAGTAAAGGCAAAGGAACTGTTACATAAATTTGGTTTGCAAGGGTATGAGAAAAAATATCCGAAAGATTTATCTGGTGGTATGAGACAACGTGTATCTTTTATTCGAACTTTATTAACAGGCGGGGAAATATTGCTGTTAGATGAACCATTTAGTGCGTTGGATGCTTTAACGAAGACCTCTTTGCAAGAATGGTTGTTTGAACAATGGCAAGAGTGGGAAAAAACAATTTTATTCATTACTCATGATGTTGAAGAAGCGTTATTTCTTTCAAACCGAGTTTTAGTAGTGGAACAGCAGCCGATAACGACTTTGACTGAGCGGACTGTACCGCTTGATCATAACAGAACACGAAAAGATTTATATAAACCGGAAGTATTAGCGCTGAAAGATGAGCTTCTTAGTATGTTACAAAGGCAGGTACTTGTGTGATGAACCGATTGAAAGAATTAGTTCCTGCTATTACACTTTCTAGTATTTTACTAGCTGTGTGGGAAATAGGAGCAAGAATTGTAGATGAGATGTACATTTTACCGTCACCTTCTGCGATTGTAATGAAGATATGGAAACTAAAAGACATATTATTTACAGTTCATTTACCTGCAACGTTATACGTCGTTTTAATAGGTGTTGTTATCTCTATCGTATTAGGTGTAGGGCTAGCGATGTTAATGAATGCGAGTACATGGATGGAGAGAGCATTTTATCCATTATTAGTTGCTTCACAAACGATTCCGATTACTGCGCTTGCTCCGCTATTTGTTTTATGGTTTGGATACACAATTTGGAGTAAGGTTGTTGTCACAGTTTTAATTACGTTTTTCCCAATTGCGGTCAATACGTATGATGGACTGCGTAGTACGAAAAAAGAATGGGAGGAGCTCTTAGTTACATATGGAGCAACAAAAAGAGATATTTTTCTTAAATTAAAGTTGCCGTCTGCTCTTCCTTATTTTTTCTCAGCTTTAAAAATTGCAGTTCCGCTTAGTGTTATCGGAGCAGCAATTGGAGAATGGCTCGGTGCACAAGCTGGGCTTGGATATTTCAGTAAGAGAATGATGACGCAGTTAGATGGAGCTGGCGTATTTGCACCTATTGTATTGTTATCATTATTAGCTATTTTCTTCGTCGTAATTATTTCCATATTAGAAAAGAAATTCATTAGTTGGAGGAAGTATTCATGAAATTTTTAAAGCGCATCTTTGTGTTTACATTATTAATTGCAATAATTGCAGGATGTTCGAGTAATTCAGCATCAGACAAAAGTAAAAAAGAGAAAGAAATAACAGTCATGTTAGATTGGTATCCAAATGCGGTACATAGCTTTATCTATGCAGCAATTGAAAAAGGATACTTTAAAGAAGAAGGTGTAAAGGTAAATATTAAATTCCCTTCTAATCCGACTGATCCATTAACGCTGGCAGCAGCAGGGAAGGTAACAGTTGGCTTGTATTATCAGCCAGATGTTGTTATGGCGAGAGCGAATGAGCAAATTCCAGTGAAATCAATTGGAGCTGTCGTACGTTCACCATTAAATCATGTTGTATCACTGAAATCAGCGGGCATTCAATCACCGAAAGATTTAGAAGGAAAAACAGTAGGATACTCTGGAACACCTTTAAGTGAGATGTATTTAAAAACGATGGTAAAAGAAGCTGGTGGTAATCCTGATACAGTGAAAGTAGTTGATGTTGGATTTGATTTAGTACCAGCATTAATTACGAAGAAAGTAGATGCGGTAACAGGGGCATACATTAACCATGAAGTACCTGTTATGCGTCATGAAGGCCATGAACCAGCGTACTTTAATCCAGCTGATTACGGAGTACCAAACTACCATGAGCTTGTGTTTGTAACAGGTGATAAAACGTTGAAAAAAGATAAAGAAGCGTTGCAAGCTTTCTTACGTGGTACGAAAAAAGGCTATGATTTCATGAAGAAAAACCCAGATGAAGCATTGAATATTTTATTAAATCATCAAGAAAAAGAAAACTTCCCACTTGTGCCAGAAGTTGAAAAGGAAAGTATGAAAATTTTATTAGAGAAGATGGAAACGAAAGATGAGCCATTCTTATCAGATTCAAAAGAATCTTGGGAGAAACAAAATAAGTGGCTGAAGGACAAAGGAATGACGAAAGAAACCGTCCCAGCCGATGAACTATTCGAAAATATTTTAAAGTAGGCGAATGAATATGAAAAATGAGCTCCACGTAATCTCAAATGGCCATATGCCATTCGAAGAGTTAGTGAATGTAGCGATGCAAATTGAGAGTGAGATTGATTATTTGCATATTCGTGAGCGTGAGAAGAGTACGAAGGAATTATATGAAGGTGTGGAAAGTCTATTAATGGAGGGCTTTCCGGCTTCTAAAATTGTCATAAACGATCGAATTGATATTGCAATTTTATTAAATATACCTCGTGTTCAACTAGGATATCGAAGTACAGATGTAAAGTCAGTGAAAGAAAAGTTTTCGTATTTGCATGTCGGTTATTCTGTGCATTCGCTAGATGAAGCAATAGTAGCTTTTAAAAATGGCGCGGATTCACTCGTTTATGGCCATGTATTTCCGACAGATTGTAAAAAAGGTGTGCCAGCGAGAGGGCTTGAAGAAATTTCAGACATTGCAAGGTGTTTATCTATACCGATTACAGCAATTGGAGGAATTACCCTAGAAAACACAGTGGATGTTCTTACTAACGGTGTAAGTGGTATAGCAGTTATGTCTGGAATTGTAAGTAGTAGTAACCCGTATAGCAAAGCGAAATCTTATAAGGAATCAATAAGAAAGTGGGCGGAAAAACATGTGTGAGAAGTATGATGTAGCGATTATTGGTGGTGGTATAATTGGCAGTTCAGTTGCACATTTTCTAGCAGAAAGAGGACATAAAGTAGCGATTGTGGAGAAGCAAAGTATTGCATCGGAAGCTTCCAAAGCAGCTGCTGGTTTACTTGGTGTTCAGGCAGAATGGGATGCGTATGATCCGCTATTTGAACTTGCTAGAGAAAGCCGAGCTATATTTCCACAACTTGCAGCAGTTTTACGTGAAAAGACGGGTATTGATATTGGATATGAAGAAAAAGGAATTTATCGTATTGCTCAAAATGAAGATGAGAAGGAAAGAATTCTTCACATTATGGATTGGCAGCAGAAAACAGGTGAAGATTCTCATTTTCTAACGGGAGACCATGTGCGGGAAAAAGAGCCATATCTATCCGAATCTATTATAGGAGCAGTATATTATCCGAAAGACGGTCATGTTATTGCACCAGAGCTTACGAAAGCATTCGCACATTCTGCGGCAATTTCCGGTGCTAATATATATGAACAGGCAGAAGTATTTGATATCCGTATTGAAAATAATAAAGTGACTGGAGTTATTACAAGTGAAGGTATTGTCACATGTGAGAAAGTCGTTATTGCAGGAGGTTCATGGAGCACGAAGTTACTAGGTTATTTTCACCGTGATTGGGGTACATATCCAGTTAAAGGAGAAGTGGTTGCGGTAAGAAGTAGAAAACAACTTTTAAAAGTACCTATTTTTCAAGAAAGATTTTACATTACTCCAAAGCGCGGTGGACGTTACGTAATTGGGGCAACAATGAAGCCACATACGTTCAATAAAACTGTGCAGCCAGAAAGTATAACTTCTATATTAGAGCGTGCTTATACAATATTGCCAGCTTTAAAAGAAGCAGAATGGGAAAGCACGTGGGCAGGATTACGACCACAATCGAATCATGAAGCTCCTTATATGGGAGAGCATGAAGAAATAAAAGGTTTATATGCTTGCACGGGCCATTATCGAAACGGTATTTTATTAAGTCCTATTTCTGGCCAATATATGGCTGATTTAATAGAAGGAAAGCAAGAGAATCATTTGCTAGATTCATTGCTTTCTAGAAGAGTTTAGAAAGGGGATGGAAGTTTGAATTTAAAAATTAATGGTAACCAAATTGAAGTGCCAGCGAGTGTAAAAACAGTAGCTGAGCTACTTACACATTTAGAGTTAGATAACAGAATTGTTGTAGTAGAGCGTAATAAAGATATTTTACAAAAAGATGATCATACAGATACATCTGTTTTTGATGGAGACCAAATTGAGATTGTAACTTTCGTAGGAGGCGGTTGATTATGTTAAACATTGGACCATTTTCATTTCATTCTAGACTTTTATTAGGAACAGGTAAATTCCCTGATTTTGACGTACAGCAAAAGGCAATTGACGTTTCTGAAGCTGAAATTTTAACGTTTGCAGTACGTCGTATGGATATCTTTGATGCAAAGCAACCTAATTTATTAGAGAAACTTGATGTGAAAAAATATACGTTATTACCAAATACAGCAGGAGCAAAAAACGCTGAAGAGGCTGTTCGTATTGCAAAATTAGCAAAAGCTTCTGGGCTTTGTGACATGATAAAGGTAGAAGTTATTGGTGATGATAGAACGTTATTACCTGATCCGGTAGAAACGTTAAAGGCATCTGAAATGTTACTGGAAGAAGGATTTATCGTACTTCCGTATACATCTGATGATGTTGTATTAGCACGTAAATTACAAGAGCTTGGCGTGCATGCGATTATGCCAGGAGCATCTCCAATCGGATCAGGGCTTGGTATTGTAAATCCATTAAATTTGAGCTTCATTATTGAACAAGCGACAGTACCAGTTATCGTTGATGCCGGTATTGGTAGTCCAGCTGATGCAGCATTTGCAATGGAATTAGGAGCAGATGGCGTGTTATTAAATACAGCTGTATCAGGAGCAAAAAATCCTATTAAAATGGCACAAGCAATGAAATTAAGTATTGAAGCAGGCCGTTTAGGATTTGAAGCAGGTCGTATTGCACGTAAGCGTTGTGCAACTGCAAGTAGTCCTTTAGAAGGAATGAGCGTAGTTGAATAATCGATATTCTCGCCAAGAACTATTTTCTCCAATTGGAGAAGAAGGACAGCAAAAGATAAGAGAAAAGCATGTGCTTATTATCGGTGCAGGTGCATTAGGTAGTGCAAATGCAGAGATGTTTGTAAGAGCAGGTGTTGGCAAGATAACAATTGTTGACCGTGATTATGTAGATTGGAGTAATTTACAAAGACAACAATTGTATGCAGAGAGCGACGTAAAGAATAATCTTCCAAAAGCTATAGCGGCTAAAAAACGTTTAGAAGAGATTAATAGTGATGTAACAATAGAAGCTCTCGTTCAAGATGTAACAGCTGAAGAGCTAGAAGAACTTGTTACAAATGTTGATGTAATTATTGATGCGACTGATAATTTTGAAACACGCTTTATTGTGAATGATATAGCACAAAAATATTCTATTCCATGGATTTACGGTGCATGTGTAGGTAGTTACGGTCTTTCTTACACAATCCTTCCTAGTAAAACACCATGTTTATCATGTTTATTACAGTTGATTCCGCTTGGCGGGGCAACATGTGATACAGCGGGTATTATATCACCTGCTGTATCTCTTGTCGTTTCTCATCAAGTAACAGAAGCTCTTAAACTGTTAGTAGAAGATTACGAATCACTTCGAGATGGGCTTGTATCGTTTGATATGTGGAAGAATGAGTATTCATGTATGAATGTGCAAAAGCTTCGCCAGCATAATTGTCCTTCATGCGGAGAGAATGCATTATATCCGTATTTAAATAAAGAGAACACATCAAAAACAGCAGTTTTATGCGGGCGAAATACAGTTCAAATTAGACCACCTCATAAAGATGAAATAAATTTTGAACAATATAAAGAGTTGTTGGAAGGTCGTGTGAATGATTTAAATATAAATCCATATTTACTATCATTTTCTATTGAAGACAAGAGGTTAGTCGCCTTTAAAGATGGCCGTGTGCTCGTACATGGAACGAAAGATATAAGCGAAGCAAAAACGATTTATCATCGCTATTTTGGATAGAAAAGGATGAGTGGGATGAAAGTGAATAAAGCTTTAACAATTGCAGGGTCTGATAGCGGCGGCGGTGCTGGAATTCAGGCAGATTTAAAAACATTCCAAGAGCTTGGTGTATACGGAATGACGGCTATTACGGCGATTACTGCTCAAAACACGCTTGGCGTTCAAGGGGTATATCCTGTTCCGTTAGAAGGTATTACAGAACAGTTGAATTCAATTGGTACGGATTTAACACCAGATGCAGTGAAACTAGGAATGTTATTTAGTAGTGAAATAATTCAAATTGTTGCAGAACAAATTAAAAAGTTTGGCTGGAATAATATTGTGCTAGATCCCGTTATGATTGCAAAAGGCGGTGCATCATTATTACAGCAAGAAGCAGTTCAAGCATTAAAAGAATATTTATTACCAGTAGCAACTGTTATAACACCGAATGTCCCAGAAGCAGAAGTGTTAACTGGGATGGAAATTCATAATGTTGAAGATAGTAAGGAAGCTGCAAAAGTATTGCATGAATTAGGTGCTAAATATGTGCTTATGAAGGGCGGACATGCAGAATATCAAGGGAATGAAGTAATTGATTTCCTCTTTGATGGAGAAAAATTTATTGAGTTTAGAAGCGAGCGAATTCCTTCAAAGCAAACGCATGGAAGTGGGTGTACATTTGCTTCAGCGGTTACAGCAGGACTTGGGAAAGGATACTCAATTGAAGATGCTGTTCAAGAAGCAAAACGATTTATTAGTATAGCAATTGAAGAGCCATTGAATATTGGTAGTGGCCATGGGCCGACGAATCATTTTGCATATAAAGTGAATAGAATGCGTGCATAGGTAAGTGAAAAGCCAGTTTTATAACTGGCTTTTTTTCTGTTTACTTTTTCAAAATACAGGAGTAATATATCAGCCAGAATACATTTTTTTGTAAACGCTGAGTCCAATTATATGGAGCGGAGGAACCAATTTGTGCGTAGGCACTAGGGGTGAATCTTTCAAGTTTGAAAGTAGGGCTACTCTCAAAGTCCGAATCCGACAGCTAACTTCGTAAGCGTCTTGAGAGAGGACGGTGCCATGATGGATACATCACTTCATCGATCTGATTAGTATAGGGGAATATCAATCTATGTTTGATTTCTTTTATACTAAGGAGGATGAGGTACATGGAACTAACACTTATTTGTGTTGGAGAAGAAAGTAAGGTAGATAGTTTAAGAGATCTAGTATCATTTCAACATGAGTTAATTATTTTTACAGCAAATGAAGAGATAGCGGCTGAAGTTAGGAATTGTGGGTTTGATTGGACTTATAGCTGCAGTAAGGAGCAGGACTTTACTAGTATTTGTGAGTGTATTAAGAAGGTGATTTTACTAGGGGATGAGCTTCCAATCGTTAGTTTTTTCACAGAACACATTCGCTTTTCTTTTCAAGCACCTATTACTGTTGTTACAAGGAATAAACGATATCCAGCGAGGCTCTATGAAACAATTGGAGCTAAGTTTGTCGTGTTTACAAATTGTGATAATATTTCTTTTTTATTTTTTGAATAGGGCGGGGGAAGAAATGATGAAGGTACTATTACTTGGAGATATAGCAAATCGTTGGGCAGTATCGGTAGAGCGAGTTCAAGAATTGGTTCAGATCGATCCCCTTTTTCCAGGGCCGTATATTATATTACCATCAAAAGATGCTTTGTATTTAGAGGTGGATATTACCGAGTATGAGCAGCTACATGCAGAATTGACACAAGTTTATATTCGCGGGAGAAATTTACGTGCATTTTTACGAGGAGAATAAAGGTTGAATAAAAAGAGCGAATGCTGAGTGCAACAAGCTATGCACTTCATCTCATTCGCTCTTTTTATTTCATATTTAAAAGGTCATTTTTAAGAAAAGAGAAGAGAAATAAAGAAAATAGATGAAATAATAGTAATAATCTTCAATGTAAGCGTTTAAATGAATGTAAATATTATTATTTTCAGTAATTTACCCCTTTACAAGTGAAATATAGAGGAGTATATTTACTCTCATAAATCATTCATAAAATTTCCAAAAAAACCTAAAATCGCTGAGTTCCAGAAATGGAGCGGGGGAACCAATTTTGTGCATCGTCACTTGGGGTGAATCTTTCAGTTTTGAAAGTAGGGCTACTCTTTAGGCCCGAATCCGACAGCTAACCTCGTAAGCGTTTAGAGAGGAGGTTTACTTTTTGTTGTTCATTTTTTGAACACTGAGTAGAGCTCAGTGTTCTTTTTTAACATTTAAATGGTAAATTTTAACAAAAAATAAAGCGAGGGATAGCTATGTTAGATGTTGTAATGGTCGGGATTTTTATTTTATTAGTTGCATCAATGGCAAGTCTTGCAAGTTGGTCAGATAAAGTTGTGAAAGAAGGAAAGCAATCATGATGATTGTCTTATCGGTTATTGTCGCAGCAATTACAGTGTATTTAGTGTATGCATTATTAAATCCAGAGAAGTTTTAATTAGGGGGAATCATTCATTATGATTTGGGTTGCAGTCATTATTACAATGCTCTTGTTTATTTTAGTAGCAAAGCCAATGGGGATTTATTTAGAAAAAGCTTTTCAAGGTAGCAAAATGCTAGATAAAGTATTCGGGCCTTTTGAAAAACTTATTTTTAAAATTACGGGTGTAAAAGAATACAATCAAACGTGGAAACAGTACGCATTATCATTAGTTTTACTCAACGGATTTATGATTGTTATTGTATATTTCATTTTCAGATTACAAGGTGTGTTGCCGCTAAATCCAGCGCATATTGAAGGAATGGAGCCTACGCTCGCTTTTAATACAGCGATTAGTTTTATGGCTGATACAAACTTACAGCATTATAGCGGTGAAAATGGTTTATCCTATTTATCACAATTAATCGGGATTACATTTTTAATGTTTGCGGCACCAGCAACGACATTGGCGCTCGTTATGGCTTTTATAAGAGGACTTGCTGGAAAAGAACTTGGTAACTTTTTCGTTGATTTTACGAGAGCGTTAACGAGAGTGTTTCTTCCTATCGCATTTATTGCGGCACTAGTTTTTGTCGCACTTGGCGTACCGCAAACGTTAGATGGAGCGGTTACAGCACAAACGATTGATGGGGCAAAACAAAGTATATTACGTGGACCTGTTGCATCATTCGTTTCCATTAAGGAACTTGGAAATAACGGCGGTGGATTTTTCGGAGCAAACTCTACGCATCCTTTTGAAAATCCAGGACAAATGAGTAATATTTTGCAAATGATGCTTATGATGTTATTACCAACAGCACTTCCATTTACGTACGGACGAATGGTAGGAAATAAAAAACAAGGTCGCATCCTTTTCGTGTCACTATTTATGGTATTTTTACTAGGGTTTATAACGATTACGACATCTGAACTAAACGGGAACCCGGCATTAAATGGAATGGGTATCGAACATGTACAAGGAAGTACAGAAGGGAAAGAAGTACGATTTGGAACAGTATTTTCTTCACTATACGCAACAGTAACGACAGCTGCTGAAACTGGGGCTGTTAATACGATGCATGATACGTTAACACCAATTGGCGGTCTAGTTCCACTTGTAAATATGATGTTAAATACAGTGTATGGCGGCGTTGGAGCAGGCTTTGTAAACATTATTATGTATGCAATTATCGCGGTGTTTATATCTGGGTTAATGGTTGGACGGACACCAGAGTTTTTAGGTAAAAAGATTGAAGGTAAGGAAATGAAATTAATCGCGGTCACGATTTTATTTCATCCATTGCTCATTTTAGGCTTTTCGGCATTAGCTCTTTCAACAAATTTAGGGACGGATGCTATTTCTCATTCCGGTTTCCACGGTTTAACGCAAGTTGTATATGAGTATACATCGTCAGCTGCGAATAACGGATCTGGATTTGAAGGATTAGGAGATAATACACCGTTTTGGAATATTACGACTGGTTTAGTTATGTTTTTAGGACGTTACTTCAGTTTAATTACGATGCTAGCTGTGGCAGCTTCGTTGAAAGAAAAAACGGTAGTGCCAGAAACAGTCGGAACGTTCCGTACAGATAATAGTTTATTTGGTGGCATCTTCATCGGAACAATTGTAATTGTTGGTGCATTAACATTCTTCCCGATGTTAGTACTCGGACCAATTGCAGAATTTCTTACATTGAAGTAATGGAGGGTAAATGATGAGACCGGTAGTAGTAAAAGAAAAACAATTAAATGAGTCACAAATACATGCTGTAGAAGATGAAGTTAGACAAGCGAAAACGATGGATCGTGATATCGTAACACATGCGATGAAGCAATCCATTGCGAAATTGAATCCGAAAGTCATGATAAAGAATCCGATTATGTTCGTTGTGGAAATTGGATTTATCATTACGTTCATTTTATCTTTTCTTCCAAGTAGTTCTAGTAGTATACCAGGTTGGTTTAATATAACAGTTTCTCTCATTCTATTATTTACAGTTTTATTTGCGAATTTTGCAGAAGCATTAGCAGAAGGTCGTGGTAAAGCGCAAGCCGATTCTTTAAAGCAGTCAAAGAAAGATGTGTTTGCAAATGTTGTAAAAGAAAATGGAGACATTGTCCAAGTTTCAGCAACTGATCTTACAAAAGGTGACGTTGTTATCGTAAAACAAGGAGAAATGATTCCGAATGATGGCGAAGTAATCAAAGGATTAGCATCTGTAGATGAATCTGCAATTACAGGGGAATCAGCTCCTGTTATAAAAGAAGCAGGCGGTGATTTTTGTTCCGTAACAGGTGGAACGATGGTCGTAAGTGATGAAATTACAATTGTCATTACGAGTAATCCTGGTGAATCATTTATAGACAAAATGATTTCTTTAGTAGAAGGAGCTGCTCGTCAAAAAACGCCGAATGAGATTGCTTTAAATACAGTATTAACGAGCTTAACTCTTATTTTCTTGATCGTCGTTGTGACGTTGCCGATTTTTACAAATTATTTAGGGTTTCAAATTGATACTGCTGTGCTAGTTGCATTATTAGTTTGTTTAATTCCAACGACAATTGGTGGGCTATTATCGGCAATTGGTATTGCTGGGATGGACCGTGTGACAAAGTTTAACGTGTTAGCGATGTCGGGGAAAGCAGTAGAAGCTGCTGGCGATATTAATACAATTATTTTAGATAAAACAGGTACAATTACTTTTGGGAACCGGATGGCTCATACATTATTGCCTGTAGGAAATGAAACGATTGAGCAAGTTGGAAAGTGGGCCGCTATTAGTTCTGTTTTAGATGAAACACCAGAAGGTCGATCTGTTATCGAGTATGTGCAGGGAAAATCTATATCATACAATAGAGAACTTGCAGAACAAGGTGAGTTTGTTCCGTTTAAAGCAGAAACGAGAATGAGTGGTGTTGATTTACAAGACGGAACGAAAGTGAGAAAAGGTGCTGTAGGTGCCGTTATTGAATGGGTTGAGTCACAAGGCGGAATAATTCCGAAAGATGTAAATCAAAAAGCAGACTTAATTTCAAAAGAGGGTGGAACACCACTTGTAGTTGCAGTAGATAATCGTATTTACGGTTTAATTTATTTAAAGGATACAGTAAAACCGGGTATGCGTGAGCGTTTTGAACAGTTACGCCAAATGGGGATTAAAACGGTTATGTGTACAGGTGATAATCCGTTAACGGCAGCAACGATTGCAAAAGAAGCTGGAGTAGATGAATTCGTTGCCGAGTGTAAACCGGAAGATAAAATTGCTGTTATTAAAGCAGAGCAAGATAAAGGGAAACTTGTAGCGATGACAGGTGATGGTACAAATGATGCTCCAGCATTAGCACAGGCGGACGTTGGATTAGCGATGAACAGTGGTACGACAGCAGCGAAAGAAGCGGCGAACATGATTGATCTAGACTCGAACCCAACGAAAATTATTGAGGTTGTAGGAATCGGTAAGCAATTGTTAATGACACGAGGTGCTTTAACGACGTTTAGTATTGCGAATGATATAGCGAAATATTTTGCAATCATTCCAGCAATGTTTACACTTGCGATTCCGCAAATGGAGGCATTGAACATTATGAAATTAACATCACCACTGTCAGCGATTTTATCAGCATTAATATTTAACGCTGTTATTATTCCATTACTCATTCCGTTAGCGATGAAAGGTATTGCATATAAACCGATGAGTTCTAATGCATTGCTTAGCCGAAACTTACTTATTTATGGGCTTGGCGGAGTTATCGTTCCGTTCATTGGAATTAAGGTAATTGATATGATTGTCGGCTTGTTTATATAAGGAAGAGGGGAAAAAGATGGAGAAGAAACAAAGTATGCTATCACCAATTATCCGTATTACTTTTACATTTCTAGTGTTGTGTGGACTTGTATACCCACTTATTGTTACTGGTATTGCACAAGCAGTGATGAAGGATAATGCGGATGGAAGTCTAATATATAATGATAAAAATGAAGTGATTGGTTCTAAATTAATTGGTCAAAACTTCACGGATCCACGTTATTTTCAAGGGCGTGTTTCTAGTATTGAATATAAGGCTGAAGCATCTGGTTCAAATAACTATGCACCATCTAATCCAGATTTAGCAAAGCGAGTAGAGAAAAGTATTGCGGACTGGAAGGAAAAAAATCCAGCTGTTCCAGTTACAGAAGTACCGATAGATTTAGTGACAAATTCAGGTTCAGGGCTTGATCCTGATATTAGTCCAAAGGCGGCCTCGGTGCAGGTGGATCGCATCTCGAAATTAACGAATATTCCGAAAGAAAAACTTAATCAATTGATTAAGGATCAAACGGAAGGCGCTGCACTCGGCTTGTTTGGAGAAGATCGTGTGAACGTCTTAAAATTAAATTTAGAGTTACAGAAATTAATAAAATAGCAACAGTGCTACCTCAATCTAAAGGATTGAGGTAGCGTTGTTTCGAATGAAAGGTAGTGTTTATTTTGTATGCAGATGATTATGAACCGAAGTTTCAAAGGCGAACGCCAGAGGAATATTTAGAATATATTCGTCAGCAAAATCGCGGAAAGTTAAAGCTATATGTAGGAGCAGCTCCAGGCGTAGGAAAAAGTTATAAAATGCTCTTTGATGCAAGGGAAATGAAAAAAGATGGAATTGATATTGTAATTGGTTTAATTGGAACGCATGGAAGAAAAGAGACGGAAGAAGCAATTGCTGATTTAGAAAAAGTTCCTTTGAAAGAAATACAGTATAAAGGAAAGGTATTTTATGAGCTTGATGTGGAAGGAATAAAAAAACGCGCGCCGCAAGTAGTCGTAGTGGATGAACTTGCGCATAGTAATGTTCCTGGTTCTAAACATAAGAAACGTTATATGGATGTGCAGGAATTGTTAGAGGCTGGTATATCGGTATTATCAGCTTTTAATATTCAACATTTAGAAAGTGTTCATGATATTGTAGCTCAAATTACGAATGTAAAAGTAAGAGAACGAATTCCAGATTTTATTTTACAAAAAGCAAATGAAATTCAGCTCGTTGATGCAACGCCTGAGGTATTAAGGAAGAGACTAATAGACGGAAAGATATATAAAGAAGAAAAAATTCAGCAAAGCTTACAAAACTTCTTTACACTTAATAATTTAGGAGCACTTAGGGAATTATCACTTCGAGAAGTTGCCGATGATATGGACGAGAAAATTAGCCAAACAGTAATAGAACCAATTGGCGTAAAAGAAAAAATTCTCGTTTGTGTACAATACAGTTCAACAGCGGAGAAATTAATAAGACGGGGATGGCGCATGGCTGATCGGTTAAATGCTGAATTGTACGTATTAAACGTTGAGAGGGAAAATATAGATTCTATTTCAGCTGGAAAAAAGCAGACGATTGAAGAGTGGAAATCGTTAACCAATCAATTTGATGCGAGTTTTGTATTAGAAGAAGCGAAAGGGAGAAAACCAGCGGATGTTATTATTGAAGTCGCAAGAAGATTACAAGTGACGCAAATTTTACTTGGACAATCTGCAAGAACAAGGTGGGAAGAAATACGAAAAGGCTCTATTGTAAATGAAATTATGAGACAAACAAAGTATATTGATATTCATATTGTTGCGGATCAAAGAGGGTAAAATAGAGCCGACATTTTGGGGGCTCTATTTTAATTTTTGTACAGCATGAAAACTTAGCATTTTCATTGCATATAAGATTACAAGTAAAAACATAATTGCGCCTAGGAAGAAAATCCAAAAGTAATTTTGGTTAAATAAAAGAAATCCACCTATAAGTGGCCCTGTACCCATACCAAGATAGCGGATGAAGTTGTATATACCGATAGCTGTTGCACGTTCTTGTACGAATTCTTCTGTTAATAAAGTAGTGTGAGTTGGCATAGAAAGTCCCATACTAAAACCGTACAAAGATGTAACGATAATGATGAAGGGGATATTGATGCTATATGTGAAAGAGAATAAAAAGACACATATAATATTGAAGAAACTCGTAATAAATAAAGTTGGCTTTGTTGTGAGGCGTTTTTGCAAAAACTTGTAGCAAAAACTTCCTAGCATGATAGAAAGAGACATTGGCACAAACATAAGACCAATTTCATTTGCAGCTAAATGAAATGAATTTGCTAAAATGCTCGGTAAAAAAACGAGAAAGCAAAAGTAAATACAAAATTGAATGAAGCCAATAAGAGTAATAGAAAATCCAGTTTTATTTTTTAAGATAAGAGAGTAATTCTTTTGTGCTTTAGACCGCTTAATTACATTTGGCTTTGTTTCTGGAAGTAGTGAAATGTTTATAATTAATAAGATAATGCCAAGTGTAGATAAAAAGAGAAATACAGATAAGTGACCATATATACTGCCAAGATAACCACCTATGAGTGGAGCCATTGCAGGTGCGAGGGCAAGTAACATTTGGTATAGGCTCATCGCTTCTCCGCGTTCTTTTCCTTCAAATAAATCGCCGATAATCGTTGCTGAAACTACAGGTATAGCCGCTATTCCTATAGCTTGAACAGCTCTAAAAAAGAGAAATAAATAAATGTTTGCCGAAAAAGCACATCCGATTGAACCAATTGTACTAATGACTAAACTAGGAATAAGGACAGATTTTCTTCCTTTTGTATCAATTAAAGGTCCATATACGAGCTGCATAATTGCAAGAACGAATGTGAAAAGTGAAACTGTTACATTTACAAGATAAAGAGAAGTGTGAAAAGAATTTTGAATCATCGGTAAGATAGGTGTGTAAATATTTTGCGCGAAGGAACCGAATAAGGCACTAATACAGACAACATATAAAATAAGAGTTAGTTTAGATTTTTTCATCATGTTAACCTCCTTGTGATTTAGTTTCCTTGGAAACTAAATTTATTTTAACATGATTTTCTTACTTGTAAAGATGAAAAAATGTTTTTAAAATGGTATATAGTTAAATTGTTTCTTTGGAAACTTAGGAGGCGAACGGATTGAAGCATGCAACGAAGCAAATGGAAATACTTTCGGACATTCGTACACTTTTGCATAAAAAAGAAGAATATTTAAAACGACAAAATGAGAAGTTTCTTCGTGAGACAGGCGTAAGTAGTATGTCTTTATCTGAGTTACATGTAATCGAATGTATCGGAAAAAATGGTTTGATGAATGTAACGGCAATTACGACAGAAATGGGCATGACGAAGGGAGCAATCTCTAAAATTTGTACAAAGTTGTTTCAAAAGCAATTCGTTGAGAAGATGCAAATGTTAGATAATCAAAAAGAAATCTTCTTCAGCTTAACGGAGAGTGGGAATGAAATATATAAAGCTCATGAAAAATTGCATAAGCAAGCTGAAGAAAAGTGGTTGTTACTTTTAGATGGATATACGAAAGAAGAGCAAGACTTTATTCAAAGGTTTATAAAGGATGTCTCCGATCATTTGGAAATATAATTGGAAGAAAAAACTCCTTTTTCTCAAGTCTTTTAAATATAATTTCTGAAAGAACTCATATATAATAGAAAAAGATACTTAACATGGTGAATAATTAAAGAGTCAATATATATAGAGGAGAGAGTAACATGCTTGAAAATACGGGGTTAGTATTAGAAGGCGGCGGTATGCGTGGTGTGTACACGGGCGGGATATTAGAATACTTTATGGAACAAGATTTATATTTTCCATATGTAATCGGTGTATCAGCTGGTGCTTGTCATGCAGCGTCGTATCTTTCCAGACAAAGAAATAGAAATAAAACGGTCAATATTGATTATGCATCACATCCGAAATATTTATCGTATAAAAACTTATGGAGAAAACGTCAGCTATTTGATATGGATTTCATTTTTCATGAAATTCCAGAAAAGTATGTGCCGTTTGATTTTGAAACATACTTTAATAGCCCGGAACGTTTCCTTGTAGGAACGACGGATTGTGAAACAGGGCAATCTGTTTATTTTGAAAAAGAAGGAACGAATGATGATGCGCTAAATTTATTACAAGCGTCTAGTTCATTGCCTTTCATTGCACCGGTAGTAAATTACCGCGGTAAACAACTGTTAGATGGCGGGATTTCTGATCCAATTCCAGTTCGTAAAGCGCAAGAGGATGGATTTAAAAAATCAGTCGTTATTTTAACGAGAAATCATGGCTACGCGAAGAAAAAATCAAGGTTTGGATGGGTTGCAGCGAAAGCTTATAAAAAATATCCGAACCTTGTTAACACGATGCTGAATCGTTATGAAGTGTATAATGAAACACTTCACTACATTGAAAAAGAAGAACAAGCTGGGAATTTATTTGTTATTCGTCCAGAAGTGCCGCTTCAAGTAGATCGTATGGAAAAAGATACAGCAAAACTACAAAATTTATACGAGCAAGGCTATGAAGACGCAAAGAGACAATTTGCAGATTTAAAGGCGTTCTTGCAAAAATAAGTATTAGGCTGCGGAGATGGAGTTCTCTGCAGCCTTTTTTTGTATTGCTTGCTTATCCGTTACTTTTTAAAAATGTATGAATGTTTAAGTGTTTAAAGAGTTTGTAAAACATCGGGGTTTCTTGTTGAGGAGAATTTATTTGAAGGATATTATGATGATGTAGCGCTACTAAACTATTAAATTTATGAGGTGATTGTTAATGAAAGGAAAAGTTTTTTCAATTACGACTTTAGTATTATTAGCAACATCAATCTCAACAAGTGCATTCTATCCAACTCTAAGCGGTCACAAAAGCGGTAACCTACTATCTTACAGAGCTCAAACTACTACGAATCAAAATGCATCTCGTTGTTCAGTAGCAATTTCTTTTATTAAATCAAATGGAAATAATTCATATATTGAAAGCGCTTCAGACAAATTAGGATCCCATGAATCTGGAAGAGCATTAAACGCAACTGTGAGTAATGGTGCATATAACGCCTTTGGTGCAAAAGGACTATACTCGGAGCATTATGCAAATGAGAATAATGACTATCAAGAAGATACACACAAAGGTACTTTTGATAGTAATGGTAACTTACGATTACAGTGGTAAAAAGCATTAAACAGTTGTCTTTATAAATATTTAGATAAGGAGAAGGGGATGTTCATCATCTCCTTCTTATTTAAAAGGAGCACAGACATGTACCTAGCTTTTAAAAATATAAAAAGCAATAAACTGTTTTTCTTAATTCTCCTTATGTCATTTTTTATTTCTTTTCTTTCTATATCAATAGCCGCACTTTTAACAGAGTCTAAACGAAACTTTATATCGGCTTTTCAAATCGGTTTTCCAGAGAAGAACCAAGTTTTAACTGTTCCGATAGTGAATGCAACTGAATTGGAAGAGATAATTCCTTTCATACAAGATACTTTTGTTAAAAGTGATATTTATGTAGAGCATTTAAAAGCATTAAATAGTTCAGGGGCAACAAAGATCATAGCTGTGAATTTAAAAGATGATTATTATTGGAAGCCATATATTTCTGAAGGACAATATTTTCATCGTGAAAATGTAAACGATATGGTTGTTGGCGATCAAACGAATGTAGAGGAGTTATATGAATTTGATGATACATATAAAAAAATAGGAACTATATCAAGAAAAGACAGTGACGTCGGTGTAGCAGGCATATACGTTCCACTTCAAAACTTACCTACTATATCTAAAAAAGGTATTATCGAGAGTAAACAATTACAATTAACAGTTGTTAATCCTACATCATCTATTCATAACGAAATAAAAAAGTTTATGGGTAGGAGTAAAGAAGTGCTTTCGGGAGATGTTCAAATGCTGAATGAACGAGATCTTCAAGAACTACATGTGACACATATAGATCCAGCAAATAAGTATTATTATAAATTTATTCTTGTTGCAATTGTTTCTGGCATTTCTGCGGTTTTATTTTGGATTTATAAAAAAGAAAGAGAGATTTCATTAAAAAAAGCAGTAGGTGCTTCTAATATATCTATCTACTGCGAACTATATATTCAAATTTTGTTTATTTCTCTAGCAGCGATGTTCTTAGTTTTTATTACGTTAGAAATATTTTCGGGAACAATTCATACTTATTTTCAGACATACTTAGTAAAACCGTTAACACTATATGTATTGATATGCAATGTTATTTTTATAATTTTTCTTACAATTTTTGTTACTGTAATTCCAATCAAGCACATTATAAATATATATCCCGGAAAACATTTAAGAACGTAGGAGGTCGTCATGTTTTTTATATTTGATTCTATACGGTCTGTGAAAAAACGGTTGTTACCAAGTTTGATTATAGTAATTTCTTTAATTATTGCATTTTCTTCAGCAATAGAATTTGTTAGTAATCTTTCGGGATATCGAAAAATGATGACGGTAGCAAATAATTTATCGACTCATAAAAATTTCTATGAACTTTATGCGACGCAAGATATAACCTTGTTTAGCGAAGAAAAAGCGAAAAATGATTATCAACATTTCATGCAAGGGTTATCTAATATGATACCAATAACAAATAAAACTAATTATCTGTTCCGTAACTATTCACTTAGTTTAAAAAAAGAAAATGGAACGATAAAGACTCTTATTGTTGATAAAGATATTAATAAGTACTTTCGTATACGAATTTCACAAGGAAGATATTTTGAGGAATCGGAATTTCATAAATCAGTATTTGATATTAGACCTGTTATATTAGGGGCTAATTATATAGAAAAGGTATCTATTGGTGATGTTATACCATCTGGAAAAATGAAGCTAAAAGTAATTGGTTTTTTAGAAAAAAATTCACCATTTACATATCCTCGAAGTGGTGAAATATCGGATAATCGTATTACATTATTAGATGACATGGCGATTTTACCAATTGGAACAGAAGAAATAGAGTTCTATAGTGTAGAACTTTTATACAATGGGTTAATTATAGAAACAAATGATAAGATAAATATAAATGAACTTCAAAAGAAAGTATTAAAGGTAACAGAAGGTAAGGGTTATTCGTATTATGTTACAAATCCGAATAAATTGTTAGAAAACGAAAAACAAGGTATTGATAATATGTCATACCCCTTATTATTAAGCGGTACAGTCTTATTTTTTTCATTTCTATCTATTGTATTAACATCAATGGCAGCACTTTATATGGAGCGTAAAAATATTTCTATTAGATCAGCGTTAGGTGCAAGCACTTTTCAAATATGTCTTCCATTTATTATTGAGTATATGTTGCTATTCGTTTTAGCGATATGTATAGGCATAATGTATTTTCAATGGGAGAATAGCGGAGTAATTGAAATTCAGAAAGGGCTAGAAAATAGTATAGTATCTTTCTTTGGAACGTTAAAAGTCTCTATAGAATTATTGGTTGTTATAGGTGCTTTATCACTTGTAATGATACTCGTTATATATGCAATCATTTATTTCAATGTACTAAAAATAAAAAATACATATATGAAAGAGGTGTTATAGATGATTCAGCTCGCAAATGTGGCTAAGGGATACGGAAAGAGTAATTTTAGTGCTTTACAAGATATTAATCTTACAATAGAAAAAGGCGAAATGATAGCCATTATGGGACCATCTGGTTCTGGGAAAACAACCTTGCTTAACATTATTGGCTTAATTGATAGCCCCTCTACTGGAAAGTATTTTTTAGATGGAATGGATACGAGTACATTCAAGTCAAATTATCATAAGTATAGAAACACGGAAGTTGGATTTGTGTTTCAGAACTTTTCGCTATTAGATGATTATACAGTTGTTGAAAATGTAATGCTTCCGCTTATATATAGAAGAATTTCTCATAAGAAACGTATGCAAATATCAAAAGAAATGCTGAAAATGGTAGGGCTTGAGAGGCATATTAACAAATATCCTTACGAGTTATCAGGAGGAGAACAGCAAAGAACAGCAATAGCAAGGGCTTTAGCACAAGATACAAAAATTATACTTGCTGATGAACCGACTGGTGCTCTTGATCAAGAAAATGGGGAGAAAATTATGAGTATTTTACAAGAGATTAATAAAGAAGGAAAAACAGTGCTAGTTGTTACACATGATCAAAAGGTAGCTGCATATTGTCAGAGGACGATACGGTTACTCGATGGTTGTATGGTGTAATATGGATAATATTATGTGAAGAGGTGATACATATGGAAAATGTCTATAAAGGACTTAGGCATACTGGGTTTATTATGATGTTTATTTTTGGTAGCGTATTTTTACTTCGCTGGTTTATTCATGATGAAATGTTAATAGATCAACTTATTGGTTTTAGTGTGGGCATAGTAATGGTTATTTCATCAGTTTTCATTCAAAAGTATAGTAAAGAATTAAAGGTAGAAGAGAAGTATTAAAAGGTTATAACCTTCTTCATATTTTGGAGGTGCCTTTATAGTTTGAATGATTGTTGTAAAAGAAAAGTAGAGCATCGGATTTCGATGCTCTACTTTTTTAATGTGGTAAGAATATCAATTGATAAGCAAACAAAATTCCAAATACATATACAAGTGGGTGAACAGCACGGAATTTACCTTTTGCCACTTTCATAAGTGGATATGAAATAAATCCAAGTGCGATACCTGTTGCGATACTTGATGTAAGAGGCATGCTTAAGATTACTAAAAATGCTGGGAATGCTTCATCAAATGCGTCCCAATCGATGTGGCGAACTGAACCCATCATAAGACTACCAACGATAATTAATGATGGAGCAGTAATAGCTGATACACCAGAGACAGCACTTACTAATGGTCCGAAGAATGCTGCTAGTGCGAATAGAACAGCTACTGTAACAGTTGTTAAACCAGTACGACCACCAGCTGCAACACCAGCAGATGATTCAATGTAAGCTGTTGATGGTGTCGTTCCGAACATAGAACCAATAGTTGCTGAGAATGAGTCAGATAGAAGAGCTCGTCCAGCTTTTGGGAGTTTTCCGTCTTTCATAAATCCACCTTGTTGAGCTACCCCAAGTAATGTACCTGTTGTATCAAATAATGTAACAAGGAAGAATGAAAATACAACGCCGTATAATCCGTAGTTAATTACGTCAGATACAGCAGTAATTGGATTTGAAACGATAATTCCTTCTGGTAATCCAGGCATTGATGTAACACCGTTTGAGAATGTTAATTGTCCTGTGAAGAAAGCGATAATACCAGTTAATAGCATACCGATAAATAGTGCGCCATTTACATTTAAAGACATAAGGATAATAGTAATTCCAAGTCCAGCTAATGCTAGTAGAACTGGAGCAGAGTGAAGATCACCAAGTCCAACTAAGTTTGCATCATTTTTTGTAACGATACCAGTTAATCGTAAACCGATAAAGGCGATAAATAACCCGATACCAGCAGTAATTGCATGTTTTAAGTTTTCAGGAATTGCTTCCATTAATTTTGTACGGAAAGATGTAAATGATAGCAAAATTAAAATCATACCTGCTACGAATACAGCAGAGAATGCAATTGCGAAAGTCATGCCTTCATGCGCTTTTACAACAGAGTAAGAGAAGTAAGCATTTAATCCCATACCTGGCGCGATTGCGATTGGTAAGTTTGTAAAGATTGCCATAAATAATGTTCCGACAACAGCAGCAATAATTGTTGCTGTAAATGCTTGTTCAAATGGAACACCTGCATCTCCAAGGATAACAGGGTTTACGACAATGATATATGCCATTGTTAAGAAGGTAATAATACCTGCCATAATTTCAGTTTTAATAGAAGTTTTATGTTTTGAAAGGTTAAACATATAAACATCCTTTCTGTTTACGAATAATTTTCACAACAGTTATATATAATATTCGTTTTTTATCTATTTTGCAATAGTTTTGCATAAAAAGTTTATAACAATTCATATTTTGTGTCTTAAATTCGAATATTAATCGTAAACCGATGTGTGAATTTCAGCTTTTTATTGTGCACATGCTAAGGAAAAGGAGTTGAAAGCAGCTATGCCACAGCAAAAAAACTTTATAACAATGCCTGCGCAACATCAAAATAAGCAGCCTGGTATTGAATCATTAATGAGCCCCCTTCCGCAGTTTGAAGATCCAAATTATCAAGGAAGTGAAAAGTTAAAAGGGAAGAATGTGTTAATTACGGGAGGAGATAGCGGAATTGGACGAGCAGTTTCCATCGCTTTTGCAAAAGAAGGAGCAAATGTTGCGATTGCTTATTTAGATGAGGAAGAAGATGCAAAAGAGACGAAACAACGTGTTGAAAAAGAAGGTGTAAAGTGTGTATTGTTGCCGGGGGATTTGAGTAATGAACAGCATTGTAAAGATATTGTGGAAGAGACCGCCCGGCAGTTAGGTAGTTTAAATATTTTAGTGAATAACGTTGCACAGCAATATCCGCAGCAAGGGCTAGAGTATATTACAGCAGAACAGCTAGAAAAGACTTTTCGTATTAATATTTTTTCTTATTTTCACGTTGCGAAAGCAGCCCTTTCTCATTTGAAGAAAGGGGATGTCATTATAAATACGGCATCTATCGTTGCATATGAAGGAAATGAAACGTTAATTGATTATTCCGCGACGAAAGGAGCAATCGTAGCTTTTACAAGATCACTTTCTCAATCGTTAGTGCAAAAAGGGATTCGGGTAAATGGTGTTGCACCAGGACCGATTTGGACACCGCTTATTCCATCGAGCTTTGATGAGAAGAAAGTCTCTCAGTTTGGGAGCAATGTCCCAATGCAAAGGCCTGGTCAACCATATGAGTTAGCGCCGGCATACGTATATTTAGCGTCTGGTGATTCTTCTTATGTTACTGGACAAATGATACATGTAAATGGGGGCATTATTGTAAATGGATAGTTTTCATTTATAAGAGCAAAGTAATATTAACTCCACTTATTATAGTGAGCGCTAGGGGGGATATAGCTGAAAAAGTTATGTTTCGTCATACTATTATTTTTTATCCTACCGGTTAGTGCTTTTGCTAATACAGATCATTTAATATTAGTGAATCTTACGACAAATCAGTTGTCTTTTTTTGAGAATGGAAATTATACAAAAACATTTCCAGTAACGACTGGAAGAGATCGTACACCTACGCCTGAAGGTAATTTTTGTATTATAACTAAATTTAAAAATAAAGAATATCATCGAAAAAAAATACCTGGGGGTGCACCGAATAACCCTCTCGGTACGAGGTGGCTTGGACTAGATAAGAATGAATATGCGATTCACGGGACGAACCGGGAATGGACGATTGGAAGTAGGGAATCAAATGGTTGTATTCGCATGCATGACAGGGATATACAATGGTTGTATGACAGAGTACAATTACAAACAAAAGTAATCATTTCTCGTTTTCATACGAGCCCCGAATATGAAGCGAATAAGCTTGGTTATCGCGTTGTGAGCTGGAATAGTCGGAAAATAGAAGAAGAACAAATTGGAGTACTTACGTTAGTAGACCGCGCGGATATATATTGGCAAGAACCAAATGGACAGTTAACGAAAGTGAAAACGGTATTGCCAAATGAAAGATATCCAGTGTACTCAAAACGAAAAGATGGAATATATTATATAGGAAACAATTCGTATATTATAGATGAAACAGGAGAGAAAATTCGTTACGAGCAAATTCCTTCTTCGATTTTAAGTAATATATATAAACGAGAATACAATGTTCCGTAATGGCTACCGTTTTATAGACGGTAGCTTATTTATACTTGGAGTTTAACTGCAACTATTGTATTTTGCTGAATATAATACAGTACAGATAGGGGGCGGTTATATTATGAAAAGTGAATTTGCGTTTAAAGTTTTTTTAGTAACGACCTGTTTATTTATCGTGTATTTATATGCGTTTCTCGTCTTTTCTTTTTATGTTCCATATGTTGATTTAATATTGTTCTTCGGATTTATTTGGGCGTTTGTGAAAGCGAGGGAAGGAGAGAAGAGTATATATCGGCGCATTACCTTATGCGGGACGGCCGTTCTCGTTATTTTGTACTTTTTTATTATGCATGATTTTTGGAGAGGAATGTAAAAAGCATACGATTAATCGCATGCTTTTTTTGTTTAATATTTAGGCTTAAATGTATGACAACAAGTCTCTACACTCGTTGCTACAGAACTTTCTAGCGTCTCGTTTGTTAAAACAGCAGCTGTATATGAATCATTTTCAGTTTGACCAGTTTCATCTGCATCAGGCTGAACGATGATCGCACTTGCTTGACAAAAGTTACCTTGTCCCCAAAAAGAACAGTTGGAAACAGAACATCTTACTTCTGGCATAAAACCCCCTCCTTATACATTAGTGTGGGATTTTACACCCATTTCATGTGTAGAAGGAGTTTCCTTTTCTAGTTACTTTTTCGTTTGCTCAAGCCATTCTTTTAATTTATCTTTCGGCTGTTCACCGCTAATACGGCTCACTTCTTTGCCATCTTTAAAATGAATGATTGTTGGTGTTCCTTGAATTTTATATTCATCCCAAGGAGCATCTAATTTTTCAATATCCATAACTTTCATATCAACGTTTAAGTCTTTAGCCATTGGCACTAGGACAGGAGATAATTTTTGGCAATGAACGCAAGATGTTTGATAAAAGTATACTGTTTCTTCTTTTTTCTCTTTTAAGTTCTTTTGAAGATCTGAAAGAGAGATTTTATTTGTGTAGTAGTCAGGACCGTTTGTCTTACTTTCAGTAGGATTATCAATCTTTTGGCTAGTTGAAGCGTTTTTTTCTTCCATTTGTGTTACAGCGAAAATTGCCGCAAACAAGGCGATAATAATACCACCAAATATAAGCATTTTTTTCATTCTTTCATCTCCTTATTTGTTTTTGATGACAATAAAGCTACAAACAGCGATTGTAATAAAGCCGATAAGTGCTAAAAACGGGATTGTAATAAAACCAAACCAGTTTATAAATTCTCCGGTGCAGGGTACACGACCGCAAGCTGCTCCAGCAGCTGAAAACGCTGGGACTTTTTGAATTGCATAGTGATATAAAGAAATACAAGCACCAATACTTGCAATTGGTAAAGAATAACTTGCGATGCGATAATCTTTTTTTGCTACAGCGATACCGAGCCATAAAACGAATGGATACATAAAAATACGTTGATACCAACAAAGTACACAAGGCTCAAATTTCATGATTTCGGAAAAATAAAGACTTCCCAGTGTAGCGATAAAAGAAGCTCCCCATGCGGTAAGTAAAGCATATTCTTGCTTTTTTTCTCGTCCCATATTTTATACCTCTCTTATAATAGTTACATACTAAATTATAGTATGAAGTGGTATGGAAAAGAAAGAAAAAATATGTTTATCAATAAAAGTTTTATGAGGAGAAACTTTTATTGATATAAAAATTTTAAAAAAGCGCCATTCTCCGGAAGAGAATAGCGCTATAGTTTACATTTGAATTTGTTCTACTTCTTCTACATGCGACTTTTGGGATGCGTGGTCAATATATTGAAATAGGAGCTGCAATTGTTTATCAACTTCTGGCAGTTCCTTGCTGTATTGATAAGCGTGTAAAAAATGCTCAATACGCTTAGAAAATAATTGATCGTTCGTTTGAACCATGAGAACGAGTAATTTATCCCAATTACAGCAATACGTGTAATAGAGAGCTTTATCATAGTCGTTATATGTTTGCACTGTGTACCCTCCTTACCGAGAGTTATATATAGTGTGTGATAAGTAAGGAGAAATACACTTGAAAGAATTTGTTAAGAAAAAATGAGAATGAAAAGAAAAAACGAGGAATTCCCTCGTTTTTTAAGCTTTTGGCATTGGCGTAGGTGTTGGTTTGCCATAGCCTTCTTTGTATTTATTATCGATATAGTTACGAATTTCAAGCGTTGATTTTCCTTTTTGTTTCATGGAAGCAGATTCAACTGCAATTTCTAGGCAATTGACGCAAGTCGTTGCATGGGAGTCCCAAACAACTTCACCATTCTTTTTAATTTCACGAATAAAGCAGTTTTTATTATTTTTATGTCCTACACTTTCACCGCAACCACAATAGCATGGAATCCAATCTAATAGCTCTGCATTTTGTCCAGCGACGGTGTAGATATCTTTCATTTGTGGATCAAGCTTATCTAGGAAGGTTGGAAGTGTGTCGACTCCTTTTGTTTTCTCTTGAATGTCAGCTTGCTGAGTGTGCGATGCGTGGTCATGTTCTTCTTGTTTTGATTCAGAAGATTTTTGGTCATTTGTACCAGTACTTCCGCATCCAGCAAGAATTAAGCTTAGTACTGCAAGTAAAGAAAATACATACTTTTTCATTCGCTTGTCCCCTTTACAAATGTATTAATCAAATTGTATCAGAGATTACGGTGTATCGGTTGAAGATTTTTTTGACTGATTTTTGAAGCGCCATCTTAGCGAATGGAATAGAAATAAAATTGGGATATAAGCGTATACAATATATAAACCCGCTTGAGATAGTACGGTATTTAATGTGTTGATACTTTCACGGTTTGTGAAAAGTAGAGAAGCTGAAAATATGATGAAAATAAAAAACGGTAATGTAAATTTAAATGAAATATGAAAGGAACGCTTCATCGTTTGACATGATGACCAAATGGTTAAGCAAAGGTTTGGTAAAATAATTAAAAACCAAACGAAAATAATAATATATTCAAAGCGCTGAATAAAAGGAACTTTAATTATTTTTAACATCGTTAAAGTAGGCCAAATAGTACGGTTTAATTGTCCCTCGCTGTAATACATAAAAGATACGATAGCTAAAACTACATAAATTAAGGTGCTAAAAGCAATTCCAGCATGGGCCCATCTTTTTAAAGATTTTCCTTTTTCAATAAAGGGATAAAAGATAAGAATTGTTTCAAACCCTAGAAATTCCAATGCAGAGTGTTTTGCAGATATAAGCATGTCAAAAGGTGAATGTGTAAAAATAGGTAAAATATTACGAAAATGTGCATACTTCATCGGATAGACTAAAAAGAATACAACGAACATAGGAAGAACAATACCCCAAAAACATATCCCTGTCACAGAACGGAAGCCACCTTTTATAATGTAGTAAGTGACTAATAAAAACATAAGCGTAAGTTTCCATAACTTAATGGTAGGGAAAATCCAAACTTGTATCACTTCCATATATGTACGAAGAACAGTAAGGCAAAATAATAAGCAATAAAGAGTGAAAATTACAGAAAATATAGAGCCAACCCATTTTCCAAAGGTTGTTGTATGAATACTAATTAAATCTCCGTCTTTTTCAAGCATTTTTAACATACAAAACAGTACAATATGAGTTGCAATACCTGCAATAATAAGAGAAATCCAAGCATCATAACCTGCATTTTTCAAAATTACACGTTGATATCCGAGAATTCCTATACCAATCTGGAGAGAATGCAATAAAATAAATGCAAAATATGGAGATACTGTCTTTGTTTTATTCATTGTATTCATTGCTTATTTCACCTCACTATTCTCCGATTCCAGATTGTACAATATTAAGATCTAAATTTATATCTACCGCTACATTTTTATACATATTTCGAATTTGTCTTATATTCCATTTTCTCGTATGGCTTCTAATTTCATCTCGTATTCCTAACGGATCAATTTCCTTTTCTTGAAATTGTTTTATTAAATCTTCACAGTCTTTTTCGACATTTCGTTCAATTTGTTTTTTTATATAGTTGATATTTGTTTCTTTTCTTAAATCAATCCAATTAGGAGAGTTTTTAATTAATCCATTTAATTTTAAATGGATTTTTACTTTTGGTATGTCGCCAGTTTGATCTATATCATATTTGTTTTTCCCAGCTAAGTTTTGTATCACAACCATACCTTTATGTTTATCCTTTTTTATTGCTGCTTCGTAACGTCCATTTTTCGTAGGATTAATAAGTAATTTTGCTAAAACAGAATGTCTTTTATCCGTATACATGACGACTTTGTCGCCTTTTAAAAAGGCAAGTCCTTTGACAGCGACAGAATGATTATCGTCCATTTTAATATAAGGAACATAGGCATCACATACAGAAGAGTAATAATTATATAAAAAAATGTTTAATTCAGTTTGTGGAATGTTCTCATTTCTTATATTTTGCTCGAGTAAATCAGCAATATATAAAGACCCATTTTTTTTCCCGTAATTTAAAAGCTCTTCAGCCGATCCATCTACAATTGCTAGTTGTACATCACGCCCGATATTTGGGTCACGTTGTAAGTTAGTAATAATCTCTCCCATTCCGCGTTCCCCTAGAGCCTTTCCAAATAGGACGACACGCATTTGACCTACAACAACATTGTGAGGAGATTTCGCATTTAATCGTGAAGCAATTGTTTCAAGTGAACGGGCAGATGTTGTTTGCGTCTCTGGTTTAGACTTTACACCATGTGTGTACTCTGGGAATAGAATAGTTCCTTGGAATTTTTTGTTTTTTGTGATGTCAAATCCAGCAATATGAATAATACGCTGTGCATCCACTATATACGTTTGTGTACAGCCAGTTTGTAAAACGAAGAAGATAATGATAAGGTGCAATAAAATTTTTTTCATTCATTCTCACCATCACGTTTTTGCTTCGATTTGTTTGGATTGTAGCGCCATTTTGATTTTGGTCTAAGAAAAGAAGGTCTTTGTGCCGTTTGACTAAATGGTAATCGAAGAAAACCTTCTGCTGTACCTAAACCACGAAATGGATATAAAGGTAACAAATAAGGTGATCCAAGCGATTTTAATTTAATTAAATGAGCTAAAATAAATACAAATCCGACAGCGAGGCCTAATCCTCCGAATGCACCGGCTAAGAGAATAAGCGGAAAGCGTAACAACCGGATAGTAGAAGACATCTTTACAGTCGGTGTTGTGAAAGATGCAAGGGCGGATAAAGCAACTGCAATTAATAAAATTGTACTTGTTAAAGCTGCTTCAACAGATGCTTGGCCAATTACAATCCCCCCAACAATCCCGATCGTTTGTCCGACTTTTGTTGGTAAACGCGCCCCTGCTTCACGAAGCAATTCGATTGTAATTTCTAAAAAGAGTGCTTCTAGAATAGGAGGAAAAGGTACGTTAGCTCTCGAGAAAATAATAGGACCTAGTAGATCGGCAGGGATCATTTGATAATGATATGTTAAAGCCGCTGTATAAATAGCGGAGGAAAAAAGAGAAAATATAGCTCCGAAAAAACGAATAATACGAAAGAACGATCCAATCATCCACGGTAAATAATAATCTTCTGGTGAAATGAAAAAATCCAGTAACGTTGTTGGTCCTGATAAAGCATATGGAGAGCCATCTGTTAAAATTAAAACTTCCCCGTTAATTAATGCAAATACAGCTCGATCTAATCGTTCTGTAGGTAATAGAACAGGAAAAGGTGAATTGCTATTATCACTAATAAATTGCTCAATCATAGTTGAATCAAATGGGACATCAAAGTCAATGTCTTCTAGCCGTTGAATTGCGGTGTTGACAAATTGTTCATTTGTAATTCCTTCTATATAAGCAACTGCTACTTTTGTTTTTGATATAGATCCGACGGTAACTTCTTTAAAAATGAGTTGCTCCGTTACGATATTTCGGCGTAATAAGTGGATATTTGTATCAAGGTTTTCAACGAAACCGATTTTAGGCCCGATTACGCTATACTCATTTTCTGTATCGTTATATAATCGTTTTCCTAAAACAGTACTTTCGGCACGAATTAAAGCATATTGATCAGGATTCGAATTGTTTTTTAAGCGTATTAAAATATATCCACCTAATAATTTTTCACGAATATCATCAATAGAAGGGGAGGTAATAATGTCTTCAATAGAGATAATATTACATAAATCAGAGATGTTTTGGATTTGTTCCGATTCCTTTTTTATAGGAGTTAAAATGAATTGTTTAATAATAAGTGCTTCCACGACAGATTTATAATAAAACAAGCACAACGTTTCATCTTTAAGTATGTTATAAGAGACAAAATCGCTTGATTCTTTCATGGTTTGTATAAATTCTGGGATAGAACAAAGTGTTTTTGTATTAGTCTTTTTTGATTTCTTAGATGATAAACCGAACATTTTCTCACCCCTAACTTACATCATTTACTTGTGTTAGTTTTTGGGAAAGACGGGAATTTATACTTAAAAATTGAAAGTTCATAAAGAAAAGGAAGAGTAGTGAAAGCCTCTTCCTTTTTAGCATTTTAATTTGTTTTTTGTTCTTTAATAGACTTCACTAATTTCATCATTTCCGCTCGTATATCTTCTCTTTTTACATTTAATTTTTCGGCAATTTGTTTAATGTCCATTCCATCTTTTTTCATTTTTAATACATCATCAAGAGGGGTATTGCTTTTTTGAGAGATGATTGTTAACACAGTAAGATGACGCAATTTGATGTTATATTCTTTCATTTTTTGCTTTAGCTGATCAGGTGTGGATTTTTGCATAGTTGCTAACTGTTGTAGCAGTGCTTGCTTTGTTTCTTTATTCATATGATGCTTTTTCAGCTTACTTGGATCTACACCGAAATGCTCGGCTGTTTTCTCCCAAGATTTATTTTGCTTATAGTAAGCTAAAACATCTTTTATTTCTTTATTACTAATTCTTGCAATATGAGCAGCTTTCCAAATTTCATGTTTGTTATAGCCGAGTTTTTCTAGCGATTGCACTTCTTCTTCTGGAATTGGTTTATGGTGATGCATTGTTACTTCTTTTGGTGTGGCAGCGGATGTAGGGAAGGTGGATATCCCGCATAATAATGCTGCCATAGTCATACAAACAGCGATTTTTTTGTACATGTAAACTCCTCCTAGATGGATAATGTAGAAAACTGTACACATATCATTTCCATAAAATGTGAAATGCTTGTGAACAAATCAAGTTTTTTTATTCACAGTATGAAATGACGTTTTTAGAAGTTTTCCAACATAAAACATTGATTAATAGTAAAAAACTAAGGTATAATCGAAATTGAAAATCAATATCAATGATGACGATAAACTTATACATATAGATAAAAATAAGGGAGAGATAAATATGACTACATATACTTCCATCGCTAATGTGATTAAAGAAAGACGCTCTGTTCGTACATTTACAGACAAAGCAGTAGAAAAAGATTTATTAATTGAACTATTAAACGATGCAACATGGGCACCAAATCATAAGCACCGTGAACCATGGAATTGTAAACTATACATCGGAGAAGGCCGCAAGAAATTAGTAGATGCAGTATTAAACTCTTTCACGGAAGAAGAAAGAGCGAAACGCGGTAAAATTTTATCAGATCGTTTTTTAAGCACGCCTGCACAAATCGTTGTATATATAAATGAAGATCCGCGTCAAATTCAACGTGATGAAGATTATGCTGCAACATGTGCATTCATGCAAAACTTCCAACTTCTTGCTTGGGAACGCGGATTAGGTTGCGTTTGGAAATCAGGCGGATTAAACTACAATCCATTATTTATAGAAGGAATCGGTTTAACAAGAGGCCAACGTATCGTTGGAATTCTTCATATCGGCTATTTCGATAAAGCGCCAGAAGGAAAAGCACGTACTCCGATTACGGAGAAGATGGAGATTATTGAAGGTTAATAGATGAGACATTCTCGTTTTTGCGGGGGTGTCTTTTTATTATGCAATCAATCCTCATGAAAGCTTGTTCTTCATCATACACTTTCTTAAGGGAAAGTGTAAGGAGGGAAAATAATGAGAGCAAGTGACGATAAAGCACTGCAATATGCGATTGCGGAAATTACGGAAATTGCGACTGGATTTGGGCTTGATTTTTATCCGATGCGTTATGAAATATGTCCAGCGGAAATTATTTATACATTTGGTGCATATGGGATGCCGACAAGGTTTTCACATTGGAGTTTTGGAAAACAATTTTTCAGAATGAAATTACAATACGATTTAGGACTTAGTAAAATATACGAACTCGTTATTAACTCTGATCCATGTTACGCCTTTTTATTAGATACGAACTCTTTAATTCAAAACAAATTAATTGTAGCGCACGTTTTAGCACACTGTGACTTCTTCAAAAATAATATTCGTTTTTCAAATACGAAGCGAGATATGGTAGAGAGTATGGCCGCAACAGCGGACCGTGTGAAAGCTTATGAGCATAAGTATGGAAAAGCAGAGGTAGAAACATTTTTAGATGCCGTACTTGCCATTCAAGAGCATATTGATCCGTCGCTTATGCGTCCGAAGCTCGCATGGAGTATTGATGATTTAGAAGAGGAAGAAGTAGAAAAGAAAAAGGTATCGCAATACGATGATTTATGGAATTTAGATAACCGAAATAAAAAACAAGAGCGCTCTAATATACGTAAAAAGAAGAAAATCCCACCGCAACCAGAGAAGGATTTACTTCTCTTTATTGAAGAATATAGCCGTGAGTTAGAAGATTGGCAGCGTGATATATTAACGATGATGCGCGAAGAAATGTTATATTTTTGGCCGCAGCTTGAAACGAAAATCATGAACGAAGGCTGGGCATCCTACTGGCATCAACGCATACTTCGTGAAATGGACTTAACCTCTGATGAAGCAATTGAATTTGCGAAACTAAATGCAGGTGTCGTTCAGCCATCAAAAACAAGTATTAATCCATACTACCTCGGTATTAAAATCTTTGAAGATATTGAAGAACGGTACAACAATCCGACTGAAGAAATGAAACGACGAGGCGTAAAACCAGGATCTGGCCGTGACAAAATGTTTGAAGTACGCGAAATCGAATGGGATGTATCCTTCTTAAGAAACTACTTAAATAAAGATCTCGTAATGAGAGAAGATATGTATTTATTCCAGCGCCAAGGAAAAGAATATAAGGTAATAGATAAAGAATGGGAAAATGTACGTGATCAGCTCGTAAATATGCGTACAAATGGTGGCTTCCCATACTTAGTAGTAGAAGACGGAGACTACTTAAAAAACGGAGAGTTATACATTAAACATAGTTACGAAGGAATCGAGCTCGATTTAAAATATTTAGAAAAAGTATTACCATATCTTCATCAACTATGGGGAAGAACGGTGCATATGGAGTCCATTGTGGAGAGTAAGGGCGTTGTGTTTTCTTATGATGGTAAGATGGTGCATCGGAAGTATGTGTGAGGGGAAGAACGGACATAGGATACTGTGTCCGTTCTTTTTATTTGGAACCAAGTTAAATATGCTATTCTTGAAAAAAGGGAGTTATATAGAGAAATGGAGTGATTTAAATGAGCAAAATAGGGGTATGTAAGGTTGATATTACGCCGCCTGTAGGTATTGATTTTGTCGGATATCATAGAGAGACAGGAATAAATAATATTGAAGAGCGTATTTATGGGACAGTTTTTGTATTTGAAAAAGATGAAATGAAAACTGTGTTTATAAGTATCGATAATATTGGGATGTTAGTAGAAGATACGAATATGATTCGTGAGCGAGTAGCAAGTAGGCTTCATGTGCCATTTGAGCGAATAACGGTTGTTTATACTCATACGCATTCCGGTCCAGAGACAGTCGGTGATGATCCGCTAGTGCAGTCGTATAAAATGATTTTAGTAAATAATGTAGTACATGGTGCTGTTACTGCAAATAACAATTTAAAGCGATGCGAAGTTGGATGGGGTGTTACGACAGGTGATATCGGTGTAAACCGACGAGAGAGAACATCTGATGGAAGAGCAAAGATGGGAACAAATATTGAGGGTGTTGTAGATAAACGAATTGGCATGTTGGCAATCAGAAATGCTGAAACGAAGGAGCTATCTGGGATTATAGTATTTTGTACTGCGCATCCGAATGTTTTAAAAGGTGATAGCGATGAATTATCAGCAGATTATCCTGGAATAACGAGAGAGATTCTAGAGCAGATAGTGAACTGCCCTGTTATTATTGTTCAAGGTGCCGCTGGAAATGTGAATGCGAAATATCGCGGTTCAAGGGAAGCGTTAAAACAAATGGCTTACATACTTAGTGGACATGTATTAACGATGTTACCAACAGTTACATATAGTCCAATTGTAAAATTAAGGACAGTTTCAAGTATGATGCAAATGAAGTTGAAGGATATTCCTGAAATTGATGAGATACGAAGCATGGCTCGATTAGCCGAGAAGCAGTGGGGCGTGAATACGGATGAATGGCTTGCTATCGTATTAGAGAAATATAGGCAAGGTATTCGGAAGTTACGTATAGATTTAGAAGTTCAACTGTTTCAAGTTAATGATGGTATGTTTTCAGGTATACCGATGGAACCTTTTTCAGAAACTGCCTTAGCAATGAAAGAGAGCCTTCAAAATGAATTGGCTTTCTTTGGTGGATATATGAACGGATATCTTGGTTATTTACCGACAAAAGACGAATATGCATATGGCGGATATGAAGTAGAATTAAGTCCTATTGTGTATGGAACAGTTACAAATTTGTTAATGCCACCGGGAGAGAATACTGCGGAGTTGATTGTGAAAAAGGTTATGGATTTATGTAATATGGTGAAACTTTAATGAGACAGGTTTTTGAACGCAGAGTAAAGAATATGACTCATTGTTTGATTTTGTTAAGTCAATATAATTAATAATGATAATCATTATTAATTATATTGACTTCTGAAAAAAGAAAAACTAGAATTTATAAAGGGATCTTCAATTGTTCGCTATCATTTGTATAGGAGGTAAGTTATGTTGGATAGCTTTATTTCTATAAGATGTAGGTTGGCTCTTTATAGTTTTGGTGTTCTTTTTATCTTTTTTTGTACAGTATTTTTGGTGAATCAGAAGGTGTATGCAGAAGATGTACCGTGGACATCAGTTTCAAATGAGGGAGAACGTGTACTTTTTCAAGAACAATCTTTGTATAGTAATGATCGAAGGGGAGAAGATCTTGTTTCACCTTCATTTGAAGGGCGTAAACATGGTGGGGAAGATTGGGGATACTTATTAAGAGACAGTAATTTTAATTATCCATCTAATATCCTTACACATTCTGTAATAGGAAGAGATGATCGAATTAGAGTTACTAATACAACTTTGTATCCTTATAGGGCTATAGTACACTTAGTAATTCAATTTAATGGACAAGAGGTTTATGGGTGTACAGGAGCGCTAATTAGTAAAGATACAGTATTTACAGCTGGGCACTGTGTTTACAATAAAAAGCTTGGTGGATGGGCAAAAAATGTTATTGTGACTCCTGGTAGAAATGGAGACCAAGCACCGTATTTGCCTTATAGTTGGACAAAGCTTTATTCAGTAAGTGGATGGACTGATGATGGAGATTCGGAATTTGATTATGGAGCCATTAAATTAAATGGATCTCCTGGAGATTATACAGGTTGGTTAGGATATAGAACTACTAATGTAGAGTCTCCAAAGGGATTACTCGCAGTAGTTCCAGGGTATCCATGTGATAAAGTAGGAAATGAAAAATATACTATGTGGACAGATTATGGACCAATTGAAGGCACTAGTCCTAGAATTTTAACATATAGGATGGACACTTATGGATGTCAAAGTGGAGCACCTGTATATCATGACTATTCTCGTACGGGTGTAACAATAATAGCTACCCATACAGTAGGAAGTAATTCTTGGAATTCTGGAAACCGGGTGACAGACGATGTTTTTAATAATCTTAAAAAATGGTCTGAATAAATATAATAAGCTTTTATGGATTTTATTTTGTGTATTGGTCATAATCGTAATGACTAGTTATATAGTAAATAATGAAAAGAAGTTTAGTAAGGTTGTTAATTCTGTAACTTTTCACGTGAAAAATAAAGAAAAACAGCCAATAAAAGATTTTGAAATTATACTTATGAAAGACGAATCACCTGAACCCAGTAAAGAAATTGGGATCTCAATAGGGAAAACAGACGAAGAAGGAAAAGTTATTTGGAGGAATGTGAGAACGGGAAAATATATCGTATTTTTGCCAAATAACGAGACGCAGATGGTTATGATTAATGATAGAGATGCAACGAAAAAAATAAATATATCATTGTAGAAAAAGAGTCCATTGGGATTCGTTTTCTCAGGTTGTGGCATTAAAGAATTTTACGTGGAATGGATTTAACCTTATGTGAAGAAGCTATTGATTTTGAAAATTTAAATACAGGTGTATTTAAATTTTCAAAACACGTATTTATACATTGGTTTAATCGTGCAGAAAGTTATAGAACTATACGCAAAAGAACTTGGAGGTATCTAAGTTCTTTTTTATTTGTTTCAAATTTGTGAAAGAAAGACATATTGATTGAAATTAAATTTTTTATACTCTATCATATACCCATACAGGTATAGGTTTTTGTTTAATGCATGAGGAAATTAAATAATAAATAACATGGAGGTTTGAAATATGTCTAGAAAAATTGTTGTAGTAGGCGGAGTTGCTGGCGGGGCATCAGTAGCTGCAAGGCTTCGTCGTTTAAGTGAGGAAGATGAAATTATTATGGTTGAACGCGGTGAATACATTTCGTTCGCAAACTGTGGATTGCCATATTATATTGGCGGTGTCATTACAGAAAGACAAAAGTTATTAGTACAAACTGTTGAAAGGATGTCAAAACGTTTTAATTTAGAGATACGTGTATTGAGTGAAGTTGTAAAGATTAATAAAGAAGAGAAAACAATTACGATAAAGAATGTAACTACAGATGAAACATATAACGAGGAATATGATGTTTTGATTCTTTCACCAGGGGCGAAACCAATTGTTCCACCTATTCCGGGCATTGAAGAAACGAAGGCGTTGTTTACGTTACGAAATGTACCTGATACAGATCGTATAAAAGCGTATATTGATGAGAAGAAACCACGTCATGCGACGGTTATTGGTGGAGGATTTATTGGAGTGGAAATGGTTGAGAATTTAAGAGAACGCGGGATTGATGTTACTCTTGTAGAGATGGCGAATCAAGTAATGCCACCAATCGATTATGAAATGGCAGCATACGTACATGAACATATGAGAAATCACAATGTTGAGTTTGTTTTAGAAGATGGTGTAGATGCGTTAGAAGAAGACGGGGCTATTGTACGTTTAAAAAGTGGCTCAGTTATAAAAACAGATATGATTATTTTAGCAATTGGTGTACAACCAGAGAGTAGTTTAGCGAAAGAGGCAGGATTAGCATTGGGAGTTAGAGGAACGATAAAGGTAAATGAGAAATTTCAAACATCTGACCCATATGTATATGCAATTGGTGATGCGATTGAAGTGAAAGATTTTGTTACAGAAATAGAAACGATGATTCCTTTAGCGTGGCCAGCTAATCGTCAAGGTCGCATGTTAGCAGATATTATTCATGGTCATACGGATTCTTTATATAAAGGTACGATGGGAACTTCTGTGGCTAAAGTTTTTGATTTAACAGTTGCTTCGACTGGAGTGAATGAGAAAATATTAAAACGACTAAATATACCCTATGAGGTAGTACATGTACAGGCAAATTCTCATGCGGGATATTATCCGAATGCTACGCCTGTGCTAATAAAATTAATTTTTAATAAAGAAAGCGGAAAAATTTATGGAGCGCAGGCGTTAGGGCGTGATGGTGTAGATAAGCGTATTGATGTTATTGCAACGGCAATGAAGGCAAACTTAACTGTAATCGATTTGCCGGATTTAGAATTATCATATGCCCCGCCCTATTCTTCTGCAAAAGACCCAGTAAACATGGTGGGGTATGCGGCAAGTAATATAGTAGATGGTTTTGTGGACACAGTGCAATGGCATGAAATAGATCACATTGTTAAAAATGGTGGATATCTTATTGATGTTCGAGAGCCTAATGAACTAAAACAGGGAATGATTAAAGACTCTATTAATATTCCGTTAGATGAATTACGTGATCGATTGGATGAAGTGCCAATGGACAAAGAAATATATATCACTTGCCAACTTGGTATGAGAGGGTATGTTGCAGCGCGCATGTTAATGGAAAAAGGATATAAGGTAAAGAACTTAGATGGTGGCTTTAAATTATACGGAACAGTAGTACCAGAACGTGTTGTATATTAATATTTTTTCATCTTCCACTTCAAAATTTGGTGGAAGATGAAAGCCTATATAGTAAGGTTTCACTTCTTGTTTTGTGAACATATAAGATAAATATTAAAAATAGGGGTTTACAAAATACCCTATAGGGTATAATATATTGTCATAGGTTATAAATAGTGACATAATGGTAATGAGGTGATTATAGAATGGAATATAATCAAGATATGAAAAATAGATTGAAACGTATTGAAGGTCAAGTTCGTGGTGTACTTCGTATGATGGAAGAAGGAAAAGATTGCCGAGAGGTTATTACACAGTTAACGGCATCTCGTTCTGCACTTGATCGTACAATTGGACTTGTTGTTGGGACAAATTTAGAGCAATGTTTGCGTGAGCAGTTTGAAAGCGGTAATGCTTCAAATGAAGAGTTAATTAAAGAAGCTGTTCAATTACTTGTAAAAAGCCGATAATCTGTCAGACATAATTGTTGACAGATTTTCAAAAACATTTTAATATACCCCTACAGGTATATGTATATAAGTTGTGGAGGAATCAATTATGAGTATAAAAGTGGATATGAGTTTAGATTGTAAAGGGTTGGCTTGTCCGATGCCGATTGTGAAAACGAAGAAGGCGATAGAAGGATTAGCACCAGGGCAAGTGATTGAAGTTCAGGCAACAGATAAAGGATCTACGGTAGATATAAAAAGTTGGGCGGGTAAAGTAGGACATCAATATATCGGGACGAAACACGAGGATAATGTATTGGTGCATTATGTTAGGAAAGCAAACGAGCATGAAGTGAATGAAATTGTGAAATATCCTCATACAATTACGAATGCTGAATTGGAAGAGATAGTATTAAGTGGTGAAGAGTGTATTATAGTAGATGTTCGTGAAGCGGCGGAATTCGCTTTTGGTCATATTCCATCGGCTATTTCAGTTCCATTAGGCGAACTTGGTAGTGCGGAATTAGATCAGACGAAGCAAATTTACGTCGTTTGTCGAACTGGTAACCGTAGTGATGTAGCTTGTCACATGTTGAAAGAGAAAGGTTATGCAAATGTGAAAAATGTCATCCCAGGCATGTTAGAGTGGAAAGGGAATGTGGAAAAATAAAATTTTTTAAATAAAAATATACCTACGGGGGTAATGAGATGAATGTTAAAGCATTACAAGCAAAAGATGTTGCAGAGAAAGTTTTATTCGGAGAGTTGTTTATTTTAGATGTTCGTAATGAGGCGGATTATGAAGGTTGGAAAATTGAAGGAAAAGAAGTTACTTCAATGAATGTGCCGTACTTTGATTTATTAGAGGGTGTAGATCATATTGTCAGTGAACTACCTAAAGATAAAGATGTTTTAGTAGTATGTGCAAAAGAAGGGTCTTCTATATTTGTAGCAGAGCAATTAACAGAGGCTGGATTAGAAAATATTTACTATTTATCTGGTGGTATGAAGGCTTGGAGTGAATATGTAAAGTCTATAAAAGTGGGAGATTTAAAAGATGGCGGAAGTATGTATCAGTTTAACCGTCTTGGAAAAGGTTGCTTATCATATATGGTTATTTCAAACGGTGAAGCAGCAGTTATTGATGCAGTAAGAACAGTTGAAGCGTACGAAGAGTTTGCGAAAGAGCATGGCGTTACGATTACGAATGTAATGGATACACATTTACATGCAGACCATATTTCTGGCGGACGTAAGTTAGCGGAAAAAGTAGGTGGTACGTATTGGTTACCGCCAAAAGATGCAGAGGAAGTGGTGTTCTCATATAAACCACTTGTTGAAGGATCTTTTATTACGGTGGGGGGTACTAAAATTGAAATTGATGCATTATACTCACCGGGGCATACGATTGGAAGTACGTCATTTATTGTAGATGATTCCTATTTATTATCAGGTGATATTTTATTTGTAGATTCAATTGGACGTCCAGACCTTGCTGGGAAAGCTGAAGATTGGGTAAGTGATTTACGTACTACTTTGTATAGCAGATATAAAGAACTATCTCAAAACTTAGTTGTGTTACCGGCTCATTATTCAAAAATAAGTGAAATGGACGAGAGTGGTATTGTTAGTGCTAAATTAAAAGATTTATTTGCGTATAATGCAGGATTAAATATTGAGGATGAGGGAGAGTTTCGTAAAGTTGTAACGGAGAATTTACCACCTCAACCGAATGCATATCAAGAAATTCGTCAAACAAATATGGGGCGATTAAATCCAAGTCAAGACGAAGAGCGTGAAATGGAGATTGGTCCAAACCGTTGTGCTGTTCATAATTAATTCGATTTCAAATGTAATAAAAATAGGAGGTATATAAGATGAAAGTGAAAGAAGTATTAGATGTAAAAGGATTAGCATGTCCAATGCCAATTGTAAGAACGAAGAAGGCAATGGAAGCATTACAATCGGGGGAAGTGTTAGAAGTACACTTAACAGATAAAGGTGCGATTAAAGATATTCCAGCATGGTCACAAAAAGGCGGTCATGAGGTGTTAAAGCATACAGAAGAAGAAGGCGAATTAAAGTTCTGGATTAAGAAAGCTTAATTATAAAAATAGGAGGCAAACAAGATGAAAGTGAAAGAAGTATTAGATGTAAAAGGATTAGCATGTCCAATGCCAATTGTAAAAACAAAGAAAGCAATGGAAGCATTACAATCAGGAGAAGTGTTAGAAGTACACTTAACAGATAAAGGTGCGATTAAAGATATTCCAGCATGGTCACAAAAAGGCGGTCATGAAGTGTTAAAACACACGGAAGAATCTGGTGAATTAAAGTTCTGGATCAAGAAAGCATAGCGGTTCAATAATAAGTGGAAGATTACATCCTCTGCTTATTATTGAAAGTAAAGAGGATAATCATATATGTCTTATATAGTTATATCTCTAATAGTATCGATGCTAGGAAGTTTAGTAAAACGTTACATTCCGGTTTTAAATGTTGCATATATTTCGTTAGAACAAGTAAGGAAAATGGAAAGTGTTGTTGTAGATGTACGCAATTATACAGAGAGTCACAGTGATAACACTTCTAGAATTATGTGTATACCGTATGCGTATTTAAAACGGTATTATCATGAAATACCAAATAAGCCTTTGCATCTTATTGTTCATAATAAAGTGGATTGGAATTTAAGTGTTCGTTTTTTAAGAAAGAAAGGGTTCCATATTCAAAGCTATAGTATATATTTGGACGGGAAAAAGGCATAGAAGGAGTTTAAATAGTTTTATGGATGTAAAGACAATATTGAATGTAATCTTAATTGTACTTGTATCGTGGTTTATTATTTCTCGCTTCTTACCAGTTAGAGGAGTAAAAAATATTTCAGGAAAAGATTTAAAACGTATGATGGGGCAAAAGAATAAACAATTTATCGATGTACGTACAGTAGGTGAGTATAGAGGGAATCATATGAAAGGGTTTCAAAATATCCCACTAAATGAGTTAGCGAGTAAGGCAAATCAGTTAGATAAAAATAAGGAAGTAATTGTTATTTGTCAGAGCGGGATGAGAAGTAAGCAAGCAGCAAAGGTATTAAAGAAATTAGGATTTCAGCACGTTATCAATGTTTCAGGCGGTATGAATGGTTTGTGAGGAGGGAATTTAAAATGAAAGAAATGACAGTAAAAGAATTGGAAGAAAAATTGTTACGTAAAGAAGCAGTAAATATCGTGGACGTACGTGAAGTAGAAGAAGTAGCCGAAGGGAAAATTCCAGAAGCGTGTAATATTCCACTAGGACTATTAGAGTTTCGTATGCATGAGTTGGATAAAAAGAAAGAGTATATTATCGTTTGTCGTTCTGGCGGAAGAAGTGCACGAGCAGTTCAGTTTTTAGAGAGCTACGGTTTTCAAGCAATTAATATGGTAGGTGGTATGTTAGCATGGGAAGGTAAAGTCGTATAGTACAGAGATACATGATTTGAGCCTTTTTATAAATGATAAAATACCCCTATAGGTAATCGGAGGGAGAACAACATGGAACAACAGAAGAAAACAACAATCGTTTTATTTAGCGGAGATTATGATAAAGCAATGGCTGCTTATATTATTGCAAATGGTGCAGCGGCGTATGATCAAGAGGTAACTATTTTTCATACTTTTTGGGGATTAAATGCTTTAAGGAAAGATGAGCATGTGAAGGTAAAGAAAACTTTTATAGAAAAAGTGTTTGGAAAAATGATGCCACGCGGTGCGGATAAGATGGGATTATCAAAAATGAATTTTGCAGGTATGGGACCAAAGATGATTAAAGGTATTATGAAAAAACATAATGCGATGCCTTTACCAGATTTAATCGATTTGGCGAAAGAACAGGGGATTAAACTTGTCGCTTGTCAAATGACAGTAGATTTATTAGGGTTAAAAGAGGAAGAGATTATGGAAGGGGTAGAGTTTGCAGGAGTAGGAGCTTATTTAGCAGATGCTTCGGATGGGAATGTAAACTTATTCATTTAATTCATCTTCTTTCTAGAAGGGAGGGGATGTAAGATGAGCTTAGTCGTATTACTTTTTATAATTGGATTTATAGGATCGTTTATATCAGGAATGGTTGGAATTGGCGGTGCGATTATTAATTATCCGATGATCTTATACATTCCGGTATTGCTAGGATTTTCTGGCTATACATCACATGAAGTGAGCGGTATTACAGCGGTACAAGTATTCTTTGCAACTTTTGCAGGGGCATGGGCCTATCGGAAAAGTAATGATATGGATAAAACGCTAGTTGTATATATGGGAGCTAGTATATTAATAGGAAGTTTCATAGGGAGTTTTGGTGCTAACGTATTAGCGGAACATACGGTCAATGTTGTTTATGCAGCTTTAGCCACAATTGCTGCTATTATGATGTTTGTACCGAAACAAAATAATAGTGGAGATGTGAAGTATAATAAATGGTTAGCAAGCTTGTTAGCGTTCGTTGTAGGGGGAGCTTCAGGCATTATAGGAGCTGGAGGTTCGTTCCTTTTAGTTCCCATTATGCTAGTTATTTTAAAATTACCACTGCGCATGACGATCGCAACATCTATCGCTATTACGTTTATTTCCTCAATAGGGATTACTACAGGAAAAATGGTTACTGGGCAAGTAGTTATCATTCCAGCTCTAATTATTGCGGTTGCAAGTATATTTGCTGCGCCACTTGGAGCACGAGTCGGGAAGAGGCTAAATCAAAAAGTACTGCAATATGTATTGTCCACTTTAATTGTAGGCACTGCTGTTAAAATGTGGATCGATATGATATCAAAATAAAAGGATGGTGCTGCTTACAGCCCATCCTTTTATTTATTGCCCGTAAACCTAACGGATTATAGTTTTACTTTATGCCCAAATAACTTTCATTAAGTTTTTATATTCGTCATTTGCTAATTTATATAGCATTCTCGTATGTTCAAAGACAAGTGCTGGATTAAAGTTTGGTTCTGAGAATGCAAGAGATGTTGAAATATCAATTGCATTTTGCTTATTTAATGTGAATTTTGCAAAGCGATAAGATGTATTTAATTCATTGATGACATGTAAAATATCATTTGTTGATGTTGCATCAGGCACGTGAGCAACATTGAAGCAGTATATATCCACCGTAGGATGTTCGTTTTGGAAAGCAGCGATAAGTTGAATCTTTGCGCCAGCTTCAGTCTCTAATCCTACTGAAAAATGAACAGAGCCATCATTTTCATCTATATTTTCTTCCATGTATATATCGTTAGATTTTAAGTAGTCTTTAAAATCTGAGATGTTATGTTTTACTGCAGCTTTCATATGTATGAGCCCCCTGATAATTGGAATAGATTGCTACTATTTATTATAATTTAAAAATATTAAAAAAGATAGTTAGAAAGTTCTGATTTTTATATTTGGAAGAATAAAAAGAAGCGGTCCTCTACCTCCATAGAGAACCGCTTCTATATTATTCATTGTCATTAGACGATGTTTCTGTATCTTCACTGCTATTTTTGTTCTTATTTTTCACTTCATTGTTATTTGATTCGCGTTCACTTGAATTTTCAGACTTAGATTCTTTTGTCTTTTTCGAATCAGAGTTTGAGTCAGACTTTGTATATGCAGGTAGCCCAAGATGAGTACGAAGTTCATTTGTAACATTAGCTAATTCTTTTTTATCTGGATTGTAGTAGTAAGTTCGACCACCACCAGCAGATTTGCTACAAGTATCGTCACCTTTTGCCATGTAGCAATCATCACCTTGGATTTGTAATTTCTCAATTTCCGAATCCGATCCATATTTATAGAATGAAAGCATATCATCAAATGTTAAGTTGGTAACGAATTGTCCGTTAATATCATCAATGATGTTGCCAACTTTTGTTACAGAACCAACACTTGTTAGTTTCTTTAAAATAGCCTCGATAACGAGTTGTTGACGTTGTCCACGCATTGCATCACTATCGATGTGCCTTGTTCTAGCAAGAGCAAGAGCTTCTTCGCCATTTAGCTTTTGAACACCTTTTTCTAGATGAATAGCCTCAGCATTATCATTGCTATCTTGCTCAGTAAATTCAACTGGTACATCAACTTCAACACCGCCCAAGTCATCGACGATTTTTATAAATGATTTAAAGTTGAATTTTACAAAATAATCGACAGGAACATTCATTAATTTTTCAACTGCATCAATGCTTGCTTGTGGTCCACCATTTTTTCCGTTTTTAGCAGAACCGAATGCATGAGCGTGTGTAATTTTATCTTTTTTCTTTTCTATTGGAATATAAGTATATGTGTCACGTGGGATACTTAATAGTTTAACAGTTTTGCTATCTTTATTAAATGTTGCAAGTAAAAGCGCGTCTGTTCTTATAGCTTCACCATATTCTTTTCCACGGACATCGCTTTCATCGACACCCATTATTAAAACAGAGACATTGTTTGTAATAGGTTTTACAGCCTTATCACGTAAATCAGATTTATCACCGCGTGCTAAATCGTGTGCGGCATTTCGAACAGCAGAAGATGCTTTATTTACTAAAAACCAAGTATAACCGCCGCCTATTAATAAAACGAATAGTATAGCGCTTATAATAATTTTTATTTTTTTCTTATTTTTTTTCGGTTTATTGCGTGTATTTTCTTGCAAAGATGGGTTTTGCTCCATTTCCTGTACTCCTTCATTTGGATTGAAATACGACACTCATATCCACTTATTATAATGAAATTTAGCGAAAAAAAACATTACAAAACATTTACATTTCGTAAAAATTCAATATATTTATAAAAAGTCAGATTTTCTATATATTATTTGTCAGATGTAGAATAAGTATAAGGGCTTTTAGTAGAAATGAAAATATATATTATGAGAAAGTGATAGGGAAGTAAGATTTGTTGAAATATAGCCAAGAAGAAATGAGTAAGCTTACTTATTTCTTCTATATAATAAAGAAGAATTTGACGGATAAAGGAGAGAGCATAATGAATCATACATCATTCCGAGCAATCGTTGTGAACGAAAAGGAAAATTATCAGTTTGTAAGAAAAGTTGTTGAGAGAGAAGTAAGTAGTTTACCTGAGGGAGACGTATTCATACAAGTTCATTATTCTTCATTAAATTATAAAGATGCTCTTTCAGCTACTGGTAATAAAGGTGTTACGAGAACATATCCTCATACGCCAGGAATTGATGCTGCAGGAGTAGTTGTGAGTAGTGAAGATGCTACCATTAAAGCAGGAGATCAAGTTATTGTAACGGGATATGACTTAGGTATGAATACCTCTGGTGGTTTCGGAGAATATATTCGCGTGCCATCATCTTGGGTCGTGCCTTTACCAGAAGGAATGTCATTAAAGGAAAGTATGATGTATGGGACAGCAGGTTTTACTGCGGCGTTGTCGGTATATAAGCTTATTGGGGCAGGAATCAAGCCTAATATGGGAGATGTTTTAGTAACGGGTGCTACAGGCGGCGTAGGGAGTGTAGCTGTTAGTATATTAAGTAAGTTAGGGTTTAACGTAGTAGGAGCGACAGGAAAAATGGAAGAGAAAGATATGCTACTACGTCTAGGAGCAAAAAAAGTAATTCATCGCGCGGAATTGAATGATGAATCAGGAAGACCAATGTTAAAAGGGATATACGCCGGAGTTATTGATACTGTAGGTGGACGTATGTTAGAAACAGCTTTAAAAACAGTAAAGTATGGTGGTTGTGTAACGACATGCGGTAATGTGGCAGGTCAGGAACTACAAACAACGGTATATCCGTTTATTTTACGGGGCATAAGCCTTTTAGGGGTAGATTCCGTGCAATGTCCAGTAGATGTGAGAAGAGATGTTTGGACGCTTTTAGCGAATGAATGGGGAAATAAAGAGTTACTGTCTTATACAGAAGAATGTACATTAGAAGAATTAGAGAAGAAGTTTACACTTATATTGCAAGGAAAGTTAAAAGGAAGAACAGTTGTTAAAATATAATAAGAAAGAGACGCTTACGTTAGCGTCTCTTTCTTATTATAATGATTGTTTTAAATTGATTTTTCCTTGTTCGCCTAAAACACCGTCAGCGATATTTACAGCGTGATCGCCAATGCGCTCTAAGTTACTTACCATATCGACGAAGATGATACTTGCATCACCTGAACAGCTGCGTTCGTTTAGACGTAATACGTGACGTTTACGAAGAACACGTTCCATTTGGTCGATTTGGCGTTCTTTTGCAATAACAGTTTGAGCTAGTTCAGTATCGAAGTTTGTTAAAGCTTCAACTGAGTCTTGCAGTGTTGAAATTGTTAACTCAAGCATTTCGTTTAATTCAGCTAATGCTTCATCTGATAGTGAAACACGGTTTGAAATTTGGAAATCTACAAGTTCTACAAGGTTTTCTACATGATCACCGACACGTTCAATATCTCCAACAACACCTGCTAAAACAGAATGTTTTTCAGAATCCGTAGGTGAAAGTGGCTTTTCTGATAGTAAAACTAAATACTCGGTAATTTTTTTATCTAAATTGTTAATAGCTCCTTCTAATTGAGTAGCCATGTTTGCGTGTTTTTTGTCTTGTGTATTTAAAAATTGATTTGCTTCTTTTAATCCATGTAATGAGAACTCAGCCATACGGATAATCTCTTTTTGAGCTTCAGTTAAAGCGATGGCTGGAGATTGTTCAATAAAGATTGGATTTAAATGTTGTGGTTTGAAGTCAATCGCTGCATCTTCACCACGAATAATTTTTGTTACGATCCATGCTAACACTGCAATGAACGGGAATTGAATGATTGTATTTGTTACGTTAAATGTTCCGTGTGCAAATGCAATAGTCATTTCTGGATTCAAGTTTAATGATGTTTGGAAATATTGAATTAAACTTGTAAATGGTACTAATAAAATTGTAAAGATAATTGTACCGATAATATTAAAGATAACGTGAACTAATGCTGCACGTCTTGCGGCAATAGAAGTACCGATTGCTGCTAATACAGCTGTAATTGTTGTACCGATGTTATCACCGAATAATACAGGAAGAGCTGCTTGTAAATCGATTGCACCTTGACCGAATAGTTCTTGTAAAATACCAATAGTTGCACTTGAACTTTGTACAATTAAAGTAAAGACTGTACCAACAACAATTCCTAAAATTGGATTATCACTCATGCTAACTGTTAATTCTTGGAATGATTCTAAAGAACGAAGAGGTTTCATACCTGCGCTCATTAATTCTAAACCGAAGAATAACATACCAAAACCGAATACAACTTGACCTACAGAATGTACTTTTTTATTTTTAAAGAAGAATAGTAAGATTGCTCCAATTGCCATAACTGGGAGAGCATATTCTCCGATTTTAATTCCGATAATAAATGCAGTAACTGTCGTACCGATGTTTGCACCCATAATAACACCGATTGCTTGTCTTAATGTCATAAATCCGGCACTTACAAGTCCGACTGTTAAAGCAGTTGTTCCTGAACTGGATTGGATTAATACAGTAACTAACATACCTGCTAGTACACCCATAAGTGGGTTTGTTGTAAAACGATCTAGAATATCGCGAAGACGATCTCCGGCTGCTTGTTGCAGTCCATCGCCCATGTATTTAATCCCGAATAAGAAAATACCTAATCCACCAATGAACTGGAAGATCATATCTTGAACATTATATTCCACGCATTCCACTCCTTAAATTTCATGTACGATGTAATTATTAACTGAACCTTGAGGCACTGTAAACGGTTTGCTAGTAAAATTTACACTAAATTTACAAAGAGAAGAAAAGTTTACAATCCCTTAAAGAAACAGCTGTGTTCTATTGGTTTTCATCTTGTATAAATCTTAATTTTGTAAAGAAATCACACTTTTTAGAATAATATTGTTCAGTCGAATATTAAGGAAAGCGTCTGCGAGTTCATCGTATATTTTTTGATGAAAGTTAAAAAAATATGTAGGAAAATGCATGTAGTTTTATAACAGTAACATGAGGGGAAACAATTCTTTTAACACGATAAAAAAGCCACTGAATTATCCAGCAGCTTTTTCCGTGTTTTTATCGCCATGCTTTTGTTTTCTTATGCTTGTAATGTAAATGAAGAGAAAAGCAATAAGTAATAGAGAGGAGTAACGATATACAGTTGCATAGTTTGTAAAATGAGCAATAAATCCAAATATAATCGCTCCAGCGCCGATTCCAAGGTCAAATGCGGAGAAGAATGTAGCTGTTGCTACGCCGCGTCGATGCGGTGCTACGCGGTCAATCATCCATGCTTGTAGTGCAGGTTGGATCGCTCCAAAACCACTTCCGTAACATGCTGCAGCAATAATTAAGCTCGGAATTGTCGTCGTATACGACAATAAAATAATGCCTGTAAAAGTTATAATAACTCCCGGAATGATGACGAATGTATGGCCTTTCGCATCATATAGCTTTCCAGAGAATGGACGAGTTACAGCGATTGCTAGTGCGTTACATAAAAAGAAGAGACTAATATCAGCTATGCCGACTTCTGTAGCAAATAGAGTGATAAAACTTCCGATTCCTCCGTACATTAATGTAATACATAATATTAATAATGAAGGAAGTAAAGCTTTACGCTCAATAAATCCATCGAGAAAAGTACTAGATGATTGTTGTGGAGGCTGTTTCGATTTTTGGATTTGAAGTAGTTTCGTTAATATTAATGAAACAATTGTGCACGATAATGCACATAAAAAAAGAATTGTGAAGTTATATGTTTGCATAAGCCATAGTCCGATAAGTGGACCGAGGGCCATTGCAATTGTTCCAGAAAGGCCAAAATATCCCATGCCTTCTCCGCGGCGAGCTGAGGGAATTAAATCAGAAACGACAGTTCCATATGTAGTCGTTGTAATACCGAAACCAGCTCCGTGTAAAATACGAACAGCAAGCAAGAGAAAGATAGTTGAGGCGAAAAGGTAACTGCCCATAGCGAGTAAACAGATAGCAGTGCCGATCATTAAAATGATTTTTTTATTGAATTTTTGCAAGGCGTTCCCAGTTAGCGGTCTAACAAAAAGTGCCGCAACGGTAAACATGCCGACAACAAATCCGATATTGGAACTTGTGCCACCAATTTCTTTCACATAAACAGGTAAGGTTGGAATTAACATTTGAAACCCTAAAAACATACATAAGTTTGCAAAAATTAAAGCAACAAACTCTTTCGTCCATAACGGTTCTCGTTTTACGAGTATTGCTTCTCCCATATATTCATCCCCTATATAAAGTTTTCTCTTTTCTTTCGAGTATATGTATTGGCCAATGCAACAGTCAAGGAAGGTGTCTTGAAAACGGATAACAATTTTTAAGATGAAAAACTGACAAATTTGTGTAAAAGCTACACAACTATGAAAAAAAGATGTAAAGTATAGATGTATAGACTTGTAGGTGTTAAGAATGATAGAAATTGTTTTTTCTTTAAAGAAAGCGGATTCAAAAGAGTAGTGAACAAGAAGGGGATATATACTTTTTCACTAAATATATTTGAAAAGGTTTACAATATGATGAAGAAAGAGGCGTGTACATATGAGACGATTAGGTATTTCTATTTATCCAGAACATTCAACAGTAGAGAAAGATAAGGAGTATTTAACATTAGCAAGTAAATATGGATTTACACGTGTGTTCACATGTTTATTATCTGTGGATGGAGAAAAAGAGAAAATTATAGAAGAATTTAAAGAAACGATCTCTCATGCGAATGCATTAGGGTTCCAAGTATTAGTTGATATTAGTCCATCTGTTTTTGAACAATTAGGTATTTCGTATAATGATTTATCATTCTTCCATGAATTAGGTGCGTACGGTATTCGTTTAGATGTTGGTTTCTCAGGATTAGAAGAATCAATTATGACTTATAATCCGTATGGTTTGAAAATTGAGATTAATATGAGTAATGGTACGAAGTATGTAGATAACATTATGAGTCATAGACCAAATCGTGAAAATTTAATTGGTTGTCATAATTTTTATCCGCATCGTTATTCAGGGTTATCATACGATCATTTCATTAAATGCTCGAAACAATTTAAAGATTACGGTATGAGAACGGCAGCTTTTATTTCATCATTTGATGCAACATACGGACCTTGGCCAGTAACAGAAGGGTTATGTACATTAGAGCAGCATCGTGAATTACCGATGACAACACAGGCGAAGCATTTATTTGCGACTGAATTAATTAATGATGTTATTATTGCAAACGCATATGCGTCAGAAGAAGAATTACAAGCACTAGGTGCATTAAATAAAGAGAAACAAACATTTGATATAGAAATATATGATACAACGACAGAACTAGAAAGAATTATCGTATTAGACGAACCACATTTTTATCGCGGAGATGTATCTGAATATATGATTCGTTCTACACAAAGTCGTGTGAAATATAAAAAAGAAGAGTTTAAACCTCTTAATACACGTGAAATTAAGCGTGGAGATTTATTAATTGATAATGAACAATATGGCCAGTATAAAGGCGAATTACAAATTGCATTAAAAGATATGGTGAATACAGGAAAAACAAATGTAGTTGGTCGAATTGTAGAAGAAGAGATTTTCTTACTAGACTATTTACAAGCATGGGATAAATTCGGATTCACATTAAAGAAATAGAGAGAATATAAAGGGGAAAAACTACTGATTTCAGCAGCTTTTCCCCCTTTATATATAAAGAGCGAGAGGAAGAGCTATGACAAAGGTGCATCAGCGATTAATTTCTATTTTAGAGGAATTTTTAGAAGAGAAATCGATGTTAAATCGAGCTTTTTTAGCGGGCCGTTTACATGTATCAACGAAGACGATTCAAAAGGATATAAAATTATTAAATGATATATTGGAAGAAAATGGAGCGAAAATCGAATCGCAAAGAGGGACTGGGTACGAATTAGAAATTATACAAAAGAAGAGATTTGAAGACTTTTGTGTGAGTCTATTTCAAAAACAGATGGAAAAGATCCCAACTTCTTATGAAGAAAGAATAGCGTACATTCTGCAGCGTGTTTTAATGATAGAGGGATATGTGAAGCTTTCAGAATTAGCGGAAGAGATGTATGTGAGCAAATCAACGGTCAATTTAATTATGAAAGATGTTACAGATATATGTGGTTGCTATGAATTACAAATTGAGAAGAGACCATATTATGGTATACGTATTGTTGGAGAGGAATTTAATATTCGTTCTTGTTTATCACAATATGGTTTACCGCGTTATGACCATACTCCGTTCCATGAGCAATTTGAGCAGACGGAGACATATTTATCGCTACCTCATATATCACTTATTCGTTCAATTATATTAAAGTATATTGAAGGCGGAACAATATATTTATCTGATATAGAAATTGATAATTTAGTCATTCATATTGCAATCGCATTAAAGCGTTGTCAAAGTCAACATTATATGAAAGGACTGCATGCGGAGCAATCAGAACTTATACTAAAGAAAGAATATACAATTGCGAAGCAGATTTTAGGAGATTTAGAGAAAGAGTTGAAATTTTCATTTCCAGAAGAAGAAGTATTATATGTGACGATGCATTTATTAAGTACTGCTGTTACAACGAGAGATCGCTATGAAAATGTAGAAGAGCTATTAGGGAAAGATATATATGCATTTATGCAACATATTCTTTTTAAAGTAGCGGAAGAACGGAATCTTATTTTTTATTATGATGAAGAATTATTATTTGGATTTGGTATTCATTTAAAAACGTTATTAAATCGTTTGAAGTATAAGTTAAATACGAGAAATCCTCTTTTGGCAGAAGTGAAAAAGAATTATCCGTATGCTTTTGAAATTGCGGTTCTTGTTGGAGATATCATTGGTGAATATACGGGTGAATCGATCCCTGAAAGTGAAATTGGTTATATTGCAATTCACTTCGGCGGAGCGATGAGCCGTTTGCAGGAGCAAAATCAAAAGAAAAGATGCTTATTAGTTTGTGCGACTGGTCAAGGAAGTGCACAACTATTAAAATATAAAATTTTATCACAGTTCCGAGATAAATTAGAGATTGTAGGTATTACAGGCTATTATCAATTGAAAGTAGAAGATCTTTATAAAGAAAAAATAGATTGTATTATTAGTACGATTCATATACCGAGTGGCTTGCCTGTTCCAGTTATAAAAGTGAATTCAATATTTGATGATAAAGAGATTAAATCGATTGGTCAGCGGTTGTTTACGCATGTGAATACTAGTGTGCAGCCTTATATTAAGGAAGATTTAATCTTTTTAAATCATAATGCTTCTACGAAAGAGGATGTTATTCAGTTTTTATGTGAAAAAGCTGCTGAGAAACGCTATATACCAAAAAACTTTTATGCTTCTGTTATGGAGAGAGAAAATACGTCTCCGACAGCGGTTGGGAATTCAGTTGCAATCCCGCATCCGATGCAGTTATTAAGTGAGGAAACTTTTTTGATGTTTTGCACACTTGAAAAGGCTGTTGATTGGGGAGATAAAAAAGTACAAGTAATTATTTTATTTAGTGTAAAGCGCAATAATAATGAAGATTTGCAAAGGCTTTATGATTTTTTATATGATATTATGTCTAGTCAAACTACGATAGAGAAACTTACTCAGACCGAGGTAATTGAAGATTTTCAAGAGATTTTATTATCATTTTGAAAAAGTATATAAAAACTTCCGTTACATAACGGAAGTTTTTTATGTTTAAATGTATGCGTTTTCATAATAAGATAAAAATATAGAAAACATATAGCTTGGGGGAATTTAAAATGGCTGATATGCAAACTCCATTTGCGTTAATTTTACATGGTGGCAATGCGAGAAGCGCGGCGCTTGAAGCAATTGCTTTTGCAAGACAAGGAGATTTCGGGAATGCCGGTGAAAAGATGAAACTTGCTAGTGAGGAAATTTCAGCAGCGCACCGTATTCAAACGGATTTAATTCAAGAAGAGGCAAGAGGAAATCATGCAGAAATTAGTTTACTGTTAGTGCACGCACAAGATCATTTAATGAATGCAATTACAGTGAAAGAACTGGCTGAAGAATTTATTGCTCTTCATAAACGAGTAGAAGAGAAAGTGACCGTATAAGATGTACATTTTATTATGTTGTGCAGCAGGTATGTCAACGAGTATGGTCGTAAGAAAAATGCAGGAAGAGGCAAAGAAACAGGGGAAGAATTATAAAATTAAGGCGGTTGATTCAGAACTAGTGAAGCTTGAAATTAAGGAAGCCGATGTCGTTTTAATTGGCCCACAGGTGAAATATTTATTTCCAGCTGTAGAGTTTCTTGCAAATTCATACAATATACCAGTTGCGATTATAGACCAACGAGATTATGGTATGTGTGATGGTTTGAAGGTGCTTAAGCAAGCAGAACAATTAGTTTTAGCATAATTATATCTTTTTAAATGTAAACATTATAATGTTATAAAGTTTATTTCATTCTTTTATAGTAGAGAGAAAGAGGAGGGCTATTGATGAATGGGTTTATGAGTTTTATGGAACAAAAGATTATGCCAACAACGCAAAAGATTGCAGGACAACGACATTTATTAGCAATTCGAAACGGGGTTATTTCTACATTACCGTTAACGATCGTCGGATCATTTTTCGTTATCTTTTTAAATTTACCAATTGATGCATATATGGAATGGATTGCACCGTTTCGCCATATTTTAGATATTCCATTCCGATTTACAGTAGGACTAATGGCATTATACGCAGCGTTTGGTGTAGGGGCTTCGCTCGCGAACTTTTATCAGCTCAATCAGTTAAGTGCAGGGTTATTATCTGTACTCGCCTTTTTACTAGCATCAGTTGAACCAATTCAAATTACGAAAGCTGTACCAGGTGTTATTGATGCAGGGAGATATATTTCAGTAGGAACATTAAGTGCAACGTCTTTATTCGGCGCAATTGTTACAGCATTAATTGCAGTAGAAATTTATCATTTTATGATTAAGCATAATATCTCGATTAAATTACCAGATAGTGTACCACCAGCAGTTTCAAATTCGTTTGCAGCATTAATTCCAACGTTAGCAGTTATTCTTTTATTCTGGGGCATTCGCTACGGTTTGAAATTCGATGTAAATACAACAATTACATATTTAATCGCACCATTAAAATCAGTATTAGTAGGAAATAATTTATTCGGTGGTTTATTAACAGTATTCTTAATCGTGTTTTTCTGGTCATTCGGTATACATGGACCAGCGATTTTAGGACCAATTATTCGTCCGATGTGGGATTCAGCAATTCTTGAAAATATGGAAGTGTTCACGGCTACAGGAAATGCACATCAGTTACCAAACTTATTTACAGAGCAATTCATTCAATGGTTCGTATGGATTGGCGGATCAGGCTCAACGTTAGCTTTAGTAATTATGTTTATGTTCTCTAAATCTAAGTTCCTAAAAGAGTTAGGTAGATTATCATTCGTACCAGGTTTATTCAATATTAACGAACCAATTATTTTCGGTGCACCAATTGTAATGAACCCAATCTTAATTATTCCGTTCGTTATTACACCGTTAGTGACAACGACAGTATCATATTTCGCAGTTGTTTCAGGTATGATTCCACTTATGATGGCGAAACTGCCATTTACGATGTTAGCACCAATTGCAGCGGTGATTAGTACGGACTGGACAATTATGGCTGGTGTACTTGTACTTGTTAACTTTGTTATCTCGTTCGTTATTTACTATCCATTCTTCAAAATGTATGAGAAACAACAATTAGCAGGAGAGGAGAAAACAGAATGCTCGGAGCAATTATCATCTTAATTACATTCGTGGTCGGACAGTGTATTGCTCATTATTCGAAATGGGTACAAAGTAAATCTTTATTAGTGTTACTATTAGTATCAGTTTTATTTATCGGTTGTTCAATGGGTGCATATGTAATGTTAGGATTGCAATCACCGTACGTAATTATTGTACCGACAATTTTATGTGCAACGTGTTTATCTGCAAAATATAGATTTACGAGCATGGCATTAATACAACGTGTGAAGGAGATGCAAAAGCATGGAGCGTAAATTAGGAATTTCACTTTATCCAGAACATTCAACGAAAGAAAAAGATATGGCTTATATTTCCGCAGCGGCACGACACGGTTTTTCAAGAATATTTACTTGTTTGTTATCTGTGAATCGTCCGAAAGAAGAAATTGTAGCTGAATTTAAAGAAATTATTAATCATGCGAAAGATAACGATATGGAAGTTATTTTAGATGTAGCTCCGGCTGTGTTTGATCAGCTTGGTATTAGTTATAGCGATCTATCATTTTTCGCAGAGTTAGGCGCAGACGGTATTCGTTTAGATGTAGGTTTTGACGGATTAACGGAAGCGAAAATGACAAATAATCCGTACGGTTTAAAAATTGAGTTAAATGTAAGTAACGATATTGCGTACTTAGAAAATATTCTTTCGCATCAAGCAAATAAATCAGCTTTAATTGGTTGCCATAATTTTTATCCGCAAAAATTCACTGGTCTTCCGTATGATTATTTTATTCGCTGTAGTGAACGCTTTAAAAAGCATGGTATTCGCAGTGCAGCTTTTATTACATCACATGCCGCAAACATCGGTCCATGGGATATTAACGACGGATTATGTACGTTAGAAGAGCATCGTAATTTACCAATTGAAGTACAAGCGAAGCATTTATGGGCAACAGGGCTAATCGATGATGTCATTATCGGAAATGCTTATGCGAGTGAGGAAGAGTTAGAGAAACTAGGAAACTTAAATCGCTACATGTTACAGCTAAAGGTACACTTTGTAGACGAAGCGACTGAAGTAGAAAAGAGAGCCACGCTGCAAGAATTACATGTAAGGCGCGGTGACATAACAGAATATATGGTACGTTCTACAGAAGTGCGTAAAAAGTACAAAGACTATGACTTCCCAGTGCGCGAAAGTGTGCTACAGGAAAGAGGGCAAGTTGTAATTGGTAATAACTCATTCGGAAAGTATAAAGGTGAACTGCAAATCATCTTGAAAGAAATGCCGATAGATGAACGGAAAAATATCGTCGGTACAATTGCGGAAGAGGAGTTATTCTTACTAGATTATGTAGGAGCTTGGACGCAGTTTACTTGTGTGGAATAGAGAAGAGAAGGAGAGGATGCTGTGGCATTCTCTTTTTTCTGTTGATATAGTAGTCTATCATGCCTTTCGAGAGGACTCCCACCTCTAAATGTAAGTGAAGGTGGTGAGGTGAATCGAAAGAAATATTTTATTTTCGAGAAAAACCGAAACGTATGTTCTTTTTTTGCTATAATATCCTTAACAAGGAGGTGAATAAAATGACAAAGGAAAATCCATCAAACTATAAAACTCTTCAAATTTGGATTAAAAAAGGGCATCGTATGTATTCTTATTTTCAAGAATGTTGTCATAACGCTAAGAATATGTACAACACTACAAACTTTTATATACGCCAGGTGTACACTGGATTAACACAAGAAAAAGAGTTGCAGCCTTTGCAAAAAGAAGTTCTGGATAATATTCATAAAAATATTGGTAAGATGAATGACACACAACTTCTTGCCTATCAGAAGAAATTGGAAAAAGAGAAATTAAAGCCTAAAGAAGAACAGAAAGAGATTAAATGTAATTTGTTTTCAGAACCTAATTTTGAAAAGCCTTATGTAGATTACAACTTTCTAGATGCACTATTTAAGGCTATGATTCAAAATGATTATCGAGCTTTGCCTACGCAATGTAGCCAGTCCATCATGAAAGGTTTGTTCCAAAATTGGAAATCTTTTTTTGCTAGTTTAAAAGACTATAAAAAGAATCCAAATAAATATGCTGGAATGCCTAGGATCCCAAAGTATATTCGTTCTTCTGAAAAAGAGATTCTGTATACAAACCAAGATTGCATCATTAAAAACGGTAGATTTTTAAAGTTTCCAAAGACGAAATTACAATTAAATATTGGGAAACTAGGTTTCACTGAAGGTAAACTGAAACAAGTTCGTGTGATTCCAAAATACAATGAATATGTAGTGGAATTGGTAATTAATGTTCCTTCTGAAGAACAAATTATTGAAGAGAATGCTCGTTATATGAGTATTGATTTAGGGATTGATAACCTTGCAACCATCGTAACAAACACAGGTATGAAACCTGTCCTTGTTAAGGGCAAACATGTCAAAAGCATAAATCAATATTACAATAAAATGAAGAGTCATTTTACAAGCATTCTTAGAAATGGAAAACAAACTAATGAAGGACCTTTTACTTCTAAAAGGATAGAAAAACTTCATCAAAAACGTTACTTGAAAATAAAAGACGTCTTCCATAAAGTTAGTCACCACATCGTAAAACTAGCTCAAGAAGAAGAAGTTTGTAAAATCGTTATTGGTCAAAACAAAAGTTGGAAACAAGAAACGAATATGGGAAAAAGAAATAACCAATCGTTTTGTCATATCCCGCATAATTTACTGATTCAAATGATTACATACAAAGCAAATGCTGTAGGCATTCAAGTTGTTGTAACTGAAGAATCATATACATCGAAAGCAAGTTTTCTGGATAACGACTTCATTCCAACGTATGGAGAAAATGACCAAAATACAACTTTTTCAGGAAAACGAATAAAGCGCGGCATATATCGTTCAGCAAATAAAACTTTAATTAATGCAGATGTAAATGCTGCGGCTAACATTTTACGAAAAGTAATCCCAAATGCATGGACAAATGGGATAGAGGGGTTAGGCGTGAAACAGCTCGCTAATGTGTTAACTCCCCTGACGTTAATCGTCCGTTAGGTCGAAACGTTAGAAACCCCCACTTCAAGCTTTGCTAAGTGGGGGAGTGTTCATCGTATATAGAATGCAAAGAGATAGACTTAATTTGGACGGGAGAGAAGGAGATGGAAGGGTATATAGATAGTTTATTAAGGCGGATGGCTGATGAAGAAGTTTTAAAGATATTTGATAAAGTGTACAAAAAACGTGGAAACTTGTTTATGTCGGAGAGGAAGTGGCTTCGAGATAACATTACTTACTTTCAAGAGAAAGAAAGAATGTAAGAATCATAAAAAAGAGCCAGCCTCAAGGATGAGACTGACTCTTTTTTACTAACTAGTTTAATACTTTAACTGTAACTGTTTTACGTCCCCAGCTACTTGATGTACCTTTATCTGGCATTAAAACGTCGATTTTATTACCTTTAATAGCTCCACCAGTATCACCAGCGATTGCTACTCCGTAACCTTCAACCCATACTTTTGAACCTAATGGAATTACACTTGGATCAACTGCAATAAGTTTCATGTTTGGATTAGCTGTTAAGTTATGACCTAAAGCTGATTTTACTTGGTCGCCTGCTTTATAACCATTTTCAAGTGGATCTGCTGTGTAAGCTGTTGCTACAACTTGGAATTCACGAGAAGAAGATTGTGTGTTTTTCTCAGTTTCTTTTGCAACAGGTTGTTGTGTAGCTGGTTTTTGAACTTTATTAGCCGCTTCACGATCAGCTGCCTCTTGAGCCTTAGCTGCTTTACGAGCTTCAGCTGCTGCCTCTTGAGCTTTAGCTGCTTCACGAGCTTCAGCATCTGCCTGAGCTTTAGCTTCTGCTTGAGCCTTAGCTGCTTCTTGAGCTTTAGCCGCTGCTTGAGCTTCAGCTGCTTCCTGAGCTTTAGCTGCTTCACGAGCTTTAGCCGCTTCTTGAGCTTTAGTTTCTGCTTGAGCTTCAGCGTCTGCCTGAGCTTTAGCTTCTGCTTGAGCCTTAGCTGCTTCACGAGCTTTAGCTGCTTCCTGAGCTTTAACTTCTGCTTGAGCTTCTGCCGCTTCACGAGCTTTAGTTGCTTCTTGAGCTTTAGCTTTTGCTTGAGTTTCAGCTACTTCCTGAGCTTTAACTGCTTCACGAACTTTAGCTGTATCTTGAACATTAGTCGTTTTTTCAACTTTAACTACTGGTTGAACTTTAACTGGTGCTTTACCTGTTAAGTAAGGAACATGAACATAAGCTGTTTTTCCGTTATATTCAAATTGAATCCAATCATTCTGTACTTGGTGTGTTGTTTCAATTACATCATCTTTTTTCAACTTACCAAGAATCTCTGAGTCTGTGTTTGCTCCAGCACGTACGTTTAATACGTTTGCTGTTACGTAGTAAGTGTCTTTTGTATAGTCAGCGCTTATGAAAGCTTCTTTACCGCTATTCAATTGAACTTTTGACCAACCATTTTCTGTATGTAAAACATTTACTTTATATCCATCTAATAATTTTCCTACAACTTTTGATTCAGTAGTTGGGTTTTCTCGTACGTTTAGTACGTCAGTCGTTACGATTGTTTCTGCTTTAGCAGATGTTGTGAAAATCCCAAGACCAAAAACCGCTGCTGTTGCTATACCCATAAATTTTTTCATAATAGCCTCCATTGCATTTGTTTTCGTTGACCTCATTATAGCAACCATTATTTTCTTATTTGCGAAAAACATAAAATTACAAAGCTTTCGTAACGGGGCATTAATATTCTGTAACAATTCCATAAATATCCTGATAGCGCTTCCTTGTTGTTTTTTGGCGTATCAGGGCATATGAAACACAAAATGAGTAGTATTTCAATTACTGTAACGTTAATAATATTACAGTAATATTTCTAGGTGATATCTATAGCGTTACGAAAGTAGCATATTTTACTGTTTGAATGGAAAATTAGTTATAAAACGATAATCTTTTTAGGCGTGAAAATATATAAATGAGGTGAAATTTAATAAAATATCGGTATAATTGTTACAAAATCAGTCGAAGTATGGAAAAAATTACGCCTTGATTTTCGTCTGTTACATAGTATTTTTGCAATAATAGAATTAGATAATAGCCTTAGTACCTATAAATAATGAAGAGTATTAGAATGATAGTTGTAACGTGGAACATATATAATAGAAGAAACTCAATTTAGTAGATAAATAAAAAACGTAGGAGTGTAAACTCCTACGTTTTTGTTTATTCATATCGTAAACATTCAATTGGATCCAGTTTGGCAGCTTTGTTAGCTGGTAGTAAACCGAATATAATACCGATTAACATGGAGATACCTACTGCAAGAAGTCCAAGTTCTTTTGAGACAACGAGTGGCCATCCAGCAAAGATTGAGACGATCCAAGCGAAGAAAATACCGAGCATGAATCCGATGAAACCACCAAGTCCTGTTAAAATACAAGATTCGATTAAGAATTGTGTTAATACTTTACCACGTGTTGCACCAAGTGCTTTACGAATACCAATCTCACGTGTACGTTCTGTTACAGATACGAGCATGATGTTCATTACACCGATACCACCAACAAGTAAGGAGATAGCAGCAATACCACCAAATACCATTTTCATCATACCGATTGATTCGTCTAGTTGTTTCGTAAATTCACCTAAGTCTTGTGCTTCGAATTTGTGCTCAAATTTAGGAGCTTTCATTTCGTTTAAGACAGAAACGGCTTGTTTTTCTACACTTTTACGTTCTGTCGGAGAGGTCATTGTTAATCTTACAGAGTCATACTCATTTACTCCTGAAATGACAGGCGCATTTTCAAGTGATGTATAACCTTCAGGCATAGGCATTCCAAAGTCGTTTTTCGTTTCGTATACACCAACTATTTTATACGGCTTTCCTTTTATATCTGTGTATTGATTTGATTCCCAACCACTACTAAATAATTTGTTGAAAGCTTCTTCATTTAATATAACAGCAGGGATTGCTTGGTTTAATTCACTGTCATTTAATTCACGACCGTGAACTAATTTTATTTTCGAATCTGTCATAAAGGCGCCTGTTCCACCTTTTAAATCAAGATTTACATCTTTTGAACCAGCAGATGCTTTTACTTTCATACTTACGTCTGGATACACATCTTTAACGCCTGGTACAGTTTGCAGACGGTTTAGCATATCAGGTGTGATTTTGGCACTATCTGTTCCGTAATCAGGATTGTTGTAGTAAATCGTTACTTCGTTATCTTTTCCTTGGCCTAATTCTTTTTTAAACTTTGCGTTTGTACCATCACCCATTGAAATGATAGTAATAATGGCACTAATACCGATAATAATACCTAACATCGTTAAAATAGAACGCATTTTATGAGCAAAGATAGAGGAAAGGGCCATGCGTATATTTTCACTCGTATTCAAAATTAACCTCTCCAATCTTGGACGATATTTCCGTCACGAATTACAATTTGACGTGCTGCAGCTTCCCCGATTTCACGGTCATGGGTAATCATAATGATTGTTGAGCCTTGTTTATTTAATTCGTAAAAGAGGTCCATAATTTGTGTGCTTGTTTTCGTATCAAGTGCTCCCGTCGGTTCATCGGCTAAAATGAATTTTGGGTTATTTACGATTGCACGTGCAACAGCGACACGCTGCTTTTGTCCACCTGATAATTCGTTCGGTAAGTGAGTAGCGCGATCAGCTAAACCGACTTTTGTTAAAGCAGCTAATGAGCGCTCGCGTCTTTCTTTTTTATCGACTCCAGCGTAAATAAGGGGTAGTTCTACATTTTGAAGCGCTGTAAGTCTCGGTAATAACATGAAGTTTTGGAATACAAATCCGATCTCTTTATTACGTACGTGTGCAAGTTCTGTTTCAGTCATGTTTGAAATATTTTGACCGGCTAGTTCGTACGTACCTGTCGTCGGTTTATCTAAGCAACCGATAATGTTCATTAATGTTGATTTACCAGAACCAGAAGGTCCCATAATAGAAGTGAATTCTCCTTGGTTCAGTGTTACGTCAATTCCGTGTAATATTTGAACGGATTCTGCACCATTTTGGAAGGATTTCGTGATGCCTTTTAAGTTAATCACTGGGCGACAACCTCCATACCATCTTTTAAGTCTTTTTCAGGTTTAGAGATAATTTCCTCTCCTTTTTTCACTCCAGAAACTTTTGCTTCGCTATCAGTCTCGAATTCAACAGTAACTGCTTGTTCTTTCGCCTTACCGTCTTTTACAACGAAGACAACATTTTTGTCACCTTTTTTCACGATACTGCTTTTCGGAACAATTGTACCAGTTGCTCCGCCAGATTTACTTGTTACGTAAACGTGGAAGCCGTTTTGTAATTCGTCACTATTATCTAATGTGACAGTGAATTGATAGTTAGAAACAGTTTTATTTTCATCCATGCTCTTTAATGGTGTAGAACCGATTTCTGTTACTTTTCCTGTCCAAGTCTTACCAGCGACAGTTTTTGATGAAACAGTTACTTCTTGCCCAACTTTCATACTAGCAAGCTCATATTCAGAAAGTTGACCTTTTACCTTAAATTGACCAGCGTGACGAAGAGTAACCCCGCTCATACCTGTTTTTTCGTCAGCAGTTTTCACGATATCATCAATTACGCCATCAGCAGGACTTGTTACAGAAAGAGTGTTTACTTTCTCTTTTGCTGCTTTAATCATTTCATCAGCTTTTTCAACTTCAAACTTTTTCATTTCAAGTTGTGATTCTAATTGCCCAACTTCAGCTTCTGATGCTTTTAATGCTTCAGCAGGAAGGCCTGCATTTTTATCTTTTTGTAATTTTTGTTTCGCCGCATCAATTTGTTTTTGGAACAACGTTACTTCTTTTTGTGCGATTTTCTTTTGCATTTCTGCTTCTGTTACACCTTGTTTAGCAGTCGGGTCATTGTATTTAAATAGAAGCTGACCTTTTTTCACTTCATCGCCTTTTTTTACAGCTAATTCATATGTTCCTTTTGTTGGATCGAATGAAATAGTTTCAATTCCATTTGGAATAACTTCGCCACCAAATTTTTGCGCGTTTTGGATTTGTTTTTCAGTTACTTTATATCCGCTATATGCCATTGCTACTTCTGAACCGCCCCCAGCAAATGCAAAGTATGATCCAGCTGCAATTCCGATTGCTACTACACTAGTAATTAACACCTTATTTTTCTTTTTCATCTATTTATCACCTTTTCGTTCGTTTTAGTATCTACATTAAGTATAGAAGAGGTGAAGAATCTGACAAATCGTTTTAGCTTACAATAACCTTACAGTTTTGTAAGGTATGAATATGTAAATGTAAGGTAGAGGTTGTCCTATTGTAAGCAAATGAATTGACTCGTTGTTTCTTTCTTACAATAATATTGTATGAAGGAGAGGAGGAAGGAAGATGGAAGCTTATTTTAGTGCGCATCCATTAAAACCGTTTATTCCATACTCAAGGCAACATGCCATTATATTATTTATTATGTTGGTGGGGATATTTTTTCTGTATCAATACCAAGATTTATTACGTCAAAATGAGTGGAATATAACGGTTCGATATGCGATTGCATTTTTATTTATAGGTAGTGAAATTGGGCTTCATATGTGGGAGTGGAAAGCGGGGATTTTTGAGCTAGCTACTTCATTACCGTTTGAATTATGTACAATTAGTTTATTGTTAGCGTCGATTATGATTGTAACGAAAAGTTATCGAATATATGAGGTTGTATTTTTTACGGGAATTATTGGTGCATCACAAGCTATTTTAACGCCAAATTTGCAGTATGCTTTTCCGCATTTTCGTTTCATTGAATATTTTATCGCGCATGTATTGCTTATTTGGGCACCACTCTTTATGACTTGGGTGGAAGGCTATAGACCGACCTTGCAATCTATTAAGCGTACGATGATATTTTTAAACATATTGATTCCGCTTGTTTCGTTTGTGAATTACAAAACAGGTGGTAATTATATGTTTTTAGCTCATAAGCCAGAAACAGCTTCATTACTCGATATGTTAGGACCGCATCCTTACTATATTATTTCATTAGAACTCGCAGCGCTTATTGGGTGTTTTATTTTATATATTCCGTTTGCGAAAAGAGAAAGGCATGCGCATAAAGAATCACTAGGATCATAGCTTAGTGATTTTTTGTCTTTAAAATATTTACAATTCAGAAAATTAAGAATAGAATTAGGGGGTAAATTATAGAGAGAGAAGGGTGAAAATGGTCAAAAAGGTATTTTTGAATGGGATGGAAGTGACGATTCAATTTCTTATTTCGATTTTGGGGATTATTATGTTAGGGGCTCTGCCGAAATTGTTTTATGGATTTAAGCTGGATGTATCAAAGTACATACAGAGTTTAAAAGAAGTATTTGTGAACTTAATGGATATTTCCAATTTGCAATATGTGAAAGGTAAATTTTTATTTCCGCAGCTGTTCGTTCATTATAAAGAAACGATTATTATTTTTTTAGCTGCTTTTTTTATTTCATTATTTGTAGCATTTTGTATTGTTTATGTAATTATGAGTAGTTCACCGCGTATGCAACATCGAATTAAATCATTTCTTATCTTCCTAGAATCCATTCCAGATATCCTTCTTATTTTAGTATCACAAATTTTAGTTGTATGGTTTTTTAAACAAACAGGTTTTTTACCTTTTCAAATTGCTTCAATTGGAGGCGAGTCGATTAGGGGGTTGCCAATATTGTGTTTGAGCATCCCGACTACGATTATGTTTGTAAAAATGGTCGTGCTTCGTTTTGAAAATGAACTAGAAAAAGATTATGTACTATTTGCTAAGGCGAAAGGGCTGGGGCGCTTTCATATTTTAAATCGTCATATTTTACGAAATGTGTTGCTTAGTACATTATTCTTTGCAAAAACGAATATCTTTTTTATGTTATCTAATTTATATATTATAGAATGGATTTTTAATACGGGTGGTATTTTTATGTTTTTGAAATCGTATTTTGGTATTAGAGTTGAGGTTTTCATCGTTAGTGTGCTTCTTATATATATTCCGATTTTTATTTTATTTAAATTGTTTCATTATCTCATTCCGGCTGCGATGCAGGAGAGATTATAATATGTGGACGTATATAAAACGTGATAAAAGATTTTGGATAAGCATTGGGTTTCTTCTCCTATTAGTTCTTTTGAGCATCGGAAATACGTTATGGAATGATGGACATATTAGACAAGTTACATTGCAATATGATGCGGATGAAAATCCACAAGTGCCACCGTTTCCACCTTCATTCCAATTTTTACTCGGGACAGACCGGAAAGGGTATGACCTGTTACATTTAGTCATTGAGGGCGCGAAGTGGACGATTGGTATATCTATTTTAATTGCGGCACTTAGAATGGTAATAGGTGTGTTTTTCGGTGTCGTACTCGGAACGTATATAAAAAGAGGATTTTCAAAAATTGAGGCTTTCTTTGATAGTTTTACAGTTATTCCGACAGTTATGATTGCGTATTTTTTTCTTCAATCTGCAAATGCATTTGGAAGCGGAGAGGAGACAACAACCTTTTTTGAAAGGGCTTCGTTTCAAGTGGTATTACTTGTACTGCTTGTAATGCCAGTTATTGCACTGTATGTTGCGAAGGAAGTTCGTAAATTGCGAACGGAAGAATTTGTTGATGCCGCGCGCATATTAGGCGGATCGAGAAGACGTATTGTTATAAAACATCTTTTTCCGCATCTCTATATGACTTTTATACTCGTATTTCTTCAACAGTTTACGCAGAGCCTTACTATTTTACTGCACTTAGGATTACTTGAAGTGTTCTTTGGTGGGACTGTTACGTTTGGTGGACCTATAAAAGAGGTGGAATCTTATACGCATGAATGGTCAGGTTTAATTGGAGTATACTTTAGATCATTAACAGTGCATCCATGGATTCCTCTCGTCCCAATTACATTTTTCGGGCTAACTATTTTTTCAGGAAATATGATTGTGAAAAGTATAGAAGAGGCAATGTTGAAAGTAAGGTTAGGAGGGGAGAGAAAGAGGAAAGATGTAGAAGAGGAACAGCCTGTTGTGCAGTCAAAAGAAGAGTTATTTACTTTTAAACATACGATGTGAAGAGAAAGAAGAAGCAAGCATGGATTTCATGCTTGCTTCTTTTCTTTATTTTGTAGAAACTTCACCTGCAGCTTCTGTTTGCGGAATAAAGTATCCAATTATACCACCGATTATTGCTGGAATGATCCAGCCAATTCCTAAGTTATAAAAAGGAATGGTGTGTACGATATTAGCGATAAAATCTGGTATCATTTCCACATTATCAAGTGCATGAATGCAGCTAATAATAAACGCTGCGATCATCGCTCCAATGTAGACAGAAGGTTTACGTTTCGTATATTTATCGATAAATGATACGAAAACTAAAATGATCGTAATTGGGTACAAAATAATTAATACAGGTAAAGTAATTTTAATTAATAAGCTTAATCCTAAGTTTGAAATAACGAAACTAAAGATACAAACGTATAGTACAAGCTTTTTGTATGAAACATTTGTTAGCACTGTTGTGAAGTAATTTGCAAATGCACTTACAACACCAATTGCCGTTGTTAAACAAGCGAAGATAATGGCGATACTTAATAAAATATTACCGCTTGTCCCAAAAAATTGATACATAACAGTAGCTAATAGCTGCCCACCGTTTTCGAATTGTCCTAAGTTTCCGTTTGAAGCTCCAATATAACCGAGTAAGAAGTAAACAATTGTTAAGAATAGAGCAGCGATACTTCCGCAAATGATTGTATATTTTGCGATAGATTTCTTCTCTTGTATACCATTTTGACGAATTGCATTTACAACAATTGTTGATAGTACGAGAGCCCCAATTGCATCTAACGTTAAAAATCCTTCAAGAAATCCTTTGAAAAACGGGATGTCTTTATAGTCACCGATAGGTTCTGCAAACGTCCCTGGTGAAAGAATCGCTTTTGTTGCCATAATTGCAATAATTACAAGTAAAATTGGCGTTAATATTTTACCGATATGATCTACTAGCTTGGATGGATTTAATGATAAGAAGTAAACGAATGTAAAGAAAATCGCACTAAAAACTAACATAGAATACCATTGATCTGGGAAAAGTGGTGCAATCCCGATTTCATAAGATACAGATCCAGTTCGTGGAATAACAAATAGTGGGCCGATTGAAAGATAAATAATGATAGCGAATACTGCTGCGAATTTTGGATGAACACGGCTCGCTAAAGTGTTAAAACTACCACCAGCAAGGGCAACAGCAACGATAGCAAGTAAAGATAAACCGACGTCTGTAATAATAAAACCTGTAATGGAAACCCACATATTTTCTCCGGAAGAAAGACCGAGAAGGGGCGGGAAAATCATATTACCAGCACCGAAGAAAACTGCGAATAGTAATAAACTAATCGAAAGTATTTGCGCTGGTTTTAAAGTTGTATGCATATAAAGAAAATCCTCCTAATGAGTGTTTTTGTCGAAAATTCAAACAATTTGTCGAGTAACTGTTATTATTTTAAAGGTCTGATGACTAGAAAGCAATAGGGAATTTTGAAAATATTAAAAAATAATGCATTAAATCGAATAAATATACTATTTATATGTTTAATAGGAAGGATTTAACTTTTAACGTAAAAAAACACATATCGCTAGGATACGTGTATTAAAAATATATTTTTCTATCGCGTTCTTCTTTTAAAATTTCAACCGCTTCTCGGAAACGTTGTGAATGAACGATTTCACGTTCACGTAAGAAGCGTAGACTATCATTTATATCTGGATCATCGGATAAGTTAATGAGCCATTGATATGTTGCTCGTGCTTTTTCTTCAGCTGCAATATCCTCGTATAGATCGGCAATTGGATCACCTTTAGCCTGTATATAGGTTGCAGTAAATGGAACACCAGCAGCGTTATGGTAATGAAGAGCACTGTCATGATCAGCGTAATGAGGGTCAAGACCAGCAGCTTTCATTTGTTCAGGGGTCGCATCTTTCGTCAGCTTATAAACCATCGTAGCAATCATTTCAAGGTGAGCAAATTCTTCTGTACCAATATCAGTAAGTAGGCCAATGACTTTATCAGGAATTGTATAACGTTGATTTAAGTAACGTAGTGCAGCAGCTAATTCTCCATCTGCACCACCGTATTGCTCGATTAATAATTTTGCAAGTGCGGGATTGCAAGTTCCCACTTTAACTGGGTATTGTAATTTCTTTTCATAAATCCACATAGTTTCTCTCCTTTATATTTGCCATGGCCAAGGACCTTTGCTCCATTCCCAAGGGGCATTAGAATAGCTGTTTCCAAACTGTTGGAGTGGTCCGTATTTTTCTTCCATCTTTTGTTTTAATACTCTCCGTTTATAGGAAAAGTCATTAAATTGATTAATCGCAGCGGTGTCATCTGGATGTGTATCTAAATAAAGAGTGAGTTCAACTAGTACAAAGTCCAGTTCTTGAAGCTCCAGTAAAAGTTTATAGTATTCTTCTGGTAGCGATTGATTCACGACAGTAGTCACCGCCCTTTTTTATAAGGATTTTCATAATAGTCATAAAAAACAGGCCATAAAGTCCCTTTTTGTAGTGCTTCTTTTGGTGTGAATTGTGGTAAGTTTGGCGGTTGAAAGCCTAAAAATAAATTAGGAGGAGTAGAATAATATTTTTTTCCAATAGGAGGACAGGGATCGAGAGGACTATGATAGGGCACGAATGATCTCATATATTTATTCACGAATAAACCTCCTTAAGTGTTCATTACTACGTATTGTATTCAGACATAATAGGCATTTATGACACATATAAAAAAGTAATAGGTACGGGGGGAATGAATGTGGAGAATGTGAAACAATTCATTGTATTGGAAGTGAAAAACTTAAAGGAAACTTTGTATTTTTACGAAGGGATTTTAGGAATTAAACCTAGTTTAGAAAGACCTCAATTAGATGTAACAGGGGTTTGGTATGATGCTGACTCAACGAGAATTAGTTTTATTATGAAGCGCAGTTTGGGCGGGCGTGAGAAGAGTGTTACGGACTCAGTTGATGTTCTAACGTTTTCAATTTCTAACATAGAGAATGTAAAGAAGAGGTTAGTATTTTATAAAATCGCATACACAGAAAACAAAAGTGAGAAGAGTATTGTGGTACAAGACCCGGATGGATATAAACTTCAAGTGATAGAGAAGGATGAATAGACGGAGGGGATTTAGTGGAGAGAAATTATGAAGAAAGTGCGTTGTTTGAGCATCAATTTTGGTTAAAAGTACTTACTGATCATGCACAATTTTTACTGGATGCATTAGCTCCGAAGGAAAAAGAAGATATAAAAAAAGCTACTTACTTTGTTGAAACATTTACGAATTTGTTAAATAAAGTTCGGAATGTGAATCTGATGGCATTTTCAAAAGAGGCAGAACAAGCCGCTAAGAAGATTCGGGCGTTTAAATTAAATATTATACAGAAGCAGTTGGAAGGGAAAATTACGATTCATTTTACGCCAACTTTTATTAATCATATGGTAAACGAAGTGGAAGAGTATATAGCAGTTTTAGAGTTTTTGAAGAAAGGGGAAGTTCCGCCTGTTTTTCATGAATTACATTATCATCTCGTTTGGTTAACGGATGCGGCTGGTCACGCAGGCTCTATTTCTGGTGGATTAGATCTTGTTGAAAAAAGATTAAAAGAGAAAAGCGAAGAATTTACGAAGCATTTTGAACAATTTTACTTAAAGGCAGTTGAAATGACAGGGTATTTACGAACGGAGCTTCATCATTTTCCAGCATTAAAGAAGTTTACGAAAGATGTTTCACTTGAATTGAAATTATTTTCGCATTTTTTACATGAAGTGGAAGAGCTCGAGTTATCGAATGAAGTATTAAGTGTATTATCGGCTAGAATGGCAGATCATATGGCAAGAGAGGAATGTTACTACTTATTAAAACTAGCTCAATCGTCTGGACTTGAAATGCCGAAATGTAATCCGCTTTAAAGAAAAAGAGGTCAATTTTATTTGGCCTCTTTTTCTGTTTTATTGTCTCTTTTTATTTTTGCTTGTTCAATGCTTGCCTGTAATGTCTCCATAATATTAATGATGTTCGGAGTTGGAGAGATTGTTTCAGTTTTTTCCTGTTGTTCAATTTTATTCTCGATTAATTCGGTAAGGGCTTCTTTATATTCATCTGTATACATTTCTTGTTCAAAAGGATTTGTAAGGTGGTGGATTAAATTAATTGCTGCGGTGAGTTCTTGTTTTTGTATAGGATAATTTTCGTTACTTGGTAAGTTAGGTGTATTTGTTATAGCGCGAATTTCATTAGGGTAGTGGATGGTTTGTAACATTAGTCCATCTTCAAAGTTACGGATAATAGCTAAATGTTGTTTTTTTCTAATAGAAATATGAATAAGCCCAAGTTTATTTGTACGTTCAAGAGCTTCTTTTAATAATAAATAGGATTTTTCATGTCCTGGGGTAGGTCCTATAAAATAAGAGCGATCATAAAGAACAGAATCAATTTCGTTATTTTGGACAAAAGATATAATACGAATGGATCGTGGTTCATGAGCTTGTTGTAATTCAGCTAATTCTTTTTCATCCATAATAATATATTTATGAGGTGCGTATTCATAGGCTTTTACAATATCGTTATCATCAATTTCTTCATCCGTACAATCGGGAGCGAACTTTTTATATTTAATAGGTGTTAAGCATTCTTTATGGAGACTTAAAAATTTTATGTCGTTTTCTTCTACGGCACTGTATAGTTTAATTCCTATATTTAATAGTCCAAGTGAAAGTGCGCCTTTCCAGACGGTATGCAAATGAAACATCTCCCTTCGTTCAAAAATGGTTATGTATATTATGAGATAGTAAGAAATTTCCTATACGTTTTTTGTTTTTTACGGAAGGGATTGGAATATAAAATATATTGACAAGCCCTCTGAAATATTTTAATGTGAGTGTATAAAATTGTGTATAAAGGGGAGTAACTTATTACAATAAAGTCGTCATTACAGGGAGAAACCCTCGGCTTTATTGGCAACGTTTCGTTGTTAGTGAGACCTTTACCAGCAATGGTAAAGGCCCCTTTCTGTCTTTTTGAGGACCCTTACCATATTTGGTAGGGTCCTTTTCGTATACAAAGAGAGGAGATATAAAAATGAAAAAACTTATTAGTAGATTAAGAGTTGTATTTCATGTTCGCCGATTTGTTCCATTCCTATTTGACTTTTTTACTTCAAAAGAGGTTTCAATAAAGAAGAAAATTTTATCTGTTGCTTTTTTAGTTGGGTATGTAGCGATGCCGCTCGATTTAATTCCAGACTTCCTACCGTTTATCGGTATTTTAGATGATATTGGAGTTGTGTTATTTATTTTGAACCGAATTGTAAAAATGGCGCCAGTTCAATTACAAGAAAAGCATAACGTAAACGTAGGATAGGAGTTAAAAATATGGAGCAAATTATTTTAGATATAATCGAGTTTTTAAAGCAGTTTTCTTATTTTGGAGTTGTGTTAGCATTAACGTTTGAATTTATTCCGGCAGAAGTAGTGTTGCCTATGGTTGGGTATTGGGTATACGAGGGAGATATGAATTTTTGGTTGGCTGTATTAGCAGGGACACTTGGTGGAACGACAGGACCTTTAACGTTATATGCACTCGGTTATTACGGTGGTCGTCCGCTATTAATAAAATACGGAAAATACTTCTTTATTAAAGAAGAACAAATTCAAAAAGCAGATGATTTCTTTGAGAAATATGGACCAGTTGTAGCATTTGTTGGACGCTTTGTACCTGGAGTGCGAACGCTTATTTCTGTTCCATGTGGTATGGCAAAAATGAACATATGGAAATTTAGTATTTATACATTTGTAGCAATGTTCCCGTTAACGACTTTGTATGTTTATTTTGGAATGAAATTAGGTCCACATTGGGAAAAAGCAGCGGATGTTGTTGGACAATATATGCTACCGATATTAGGAGGCGTTATTCTTATTGTTGCTAGTATCTTTGTCTATAAATATATGAAAAAAAGAAACAAAACGGAATCTATCTAGTCATTTGAATATTTTTTGAAAATAGATGAATAGTACAGGCAAAAGACTCTGGGGGACATACACATATAGGGAATATAAAAGAGAGAGGGGAAACAACTATGTCTTGTGAGTGCTCAGGGTCAGCATTAACTTGTTGTCCAGATAAAAATTATGTGCAAGATAAAGTGTGTAGTCCGTGGTCAGGAACTGTAGTGGCGACTGCTATTACGAATGTACTGTACAACAATAATATTAATCAAAATATGATTGGAACAGGGTTTGTTCGATATGACGTCGGACCGGCTCCGATCACACTGACAGTTTTAGATGCAGCAGGCGCTACAATTGATACACAAACATTAAACCCAGGAACAAGTATAGCTTTTACGTACCGTCGTTTCGTAACAATTGAAGTAACTTTACCTGCTGCAACAGCTGGAACATATCAAGGGGAGTTTTGTATAACTACACGTTATCCACTTTCATAATAGAAAAGGAGAGGGCTAAGATGTACAATTCTAACTTATCATGCTGTTCCAGTAAAACACTTGTTCAAGATCAGGTATGTATAGATTGGGCTGCTACTGGTGCGGTAACTGAAACAGTGTATACGAATAATATTACGCAAGATTTATATGCATCAGGTTATGTGAAATATGATGTAGGTACAGCTCCAATTACGGTGAATTTTTTAGTAGGAGCGACAGTGGTGAATACAATTACTGTACAACCACAAAGCAGTGGATCATTTACAGTAAGATACTTTACTACAATTCAAATTGTAACAACAGGAACGGGAGTAAGCCAAGGACAATTATGTCTGACAGTACGTTATCCAATTTCATAAGCAAAAGCATACCAAGTGGTATGCTTTTTTATATAGTTTGTAAGTTAAGGTAGTGAAGAAATTTATAAGCAAAATGAGAATTGACAACAATATTTTCCTTCCATATATCGGGTTGGGTTATTTGGAATATCAATGATAGCCACAGATTGTAAGGATTGACCTGTATATGACATTGTGTTGCCAGGATAGACTGTAAAAGTATTTGTCACCTTTCCGATAATTTGAACGGTAACTCCTGCAGTACTACTAGTACTATTATACACAGAAATGGTACCAGATATTTTAACTACACCATCTCCTTCCCATAAGATTAATGTAGGATTTTCAGAAGGTGGTGGAATTTCTTTTGTTATAAGAAAATTACCGGCAAATTCATTTGTAATTAATTCACAGCCTGGTGGTTCTGGTGGATTAGGTGGATCATAGGGAGGGCAGATGATAGATAAAGGGGCATAACAGCCGATATTTTTTTTACAAGCCATTAGTAGCTCCTCCCTTCATACTTTCTTTTTATTACTATTAAATGTTGGAAAACGATAGTTGTGTTAATAAAGGGGCGAAAAATTTCAGGAAAGTTTGTTTAATAGGCTTCCAAATCATAATAATGAATAAGAGTCTGTTAGACACAAGCTACTTGTATAAGATAATACAAGTAATGTTGGATGTTACAGAAAAATGACTGTATATTTACAAAAGTTAAATAAATTTCATTTTCACTTTAAACGAAGTTAATATGTGTTCGATACAATAACCATTGTAATTAATTCATTATATGAGGAGGATTTACGTGGACAGAACTGATTTACGAAAAGTAAAAGGCCTTATTGGATTATTGATGGTTTTTGTATTAGCATTCGTATCATTTCCATGGAGCATATCAGTTAAAGCAGAAGAGAAAAAGCAAGAAAAGGCATTAAGTGAGAAGAAGATAGTTTTTCCAGTTGTAAGTGATGTGCATATTAAAAATAGTGGAACGGATGATACGTTTCGCTGGAAAAGAGCGATTGAACAGTTTAATACATTAGCACCGAAACAAGATGCGTTTGTTATTGTAGGTGATTTCACAGATACAGGATCAGTGCAGCAATATGATCGTTTCATGCAAGTGTATAATGAAAATGCAAATAAAGATGCAGTGCGAATGAATTCTCTCGGTAACCATGATTATTGGAACGGTTTATCCGTAGAGGGTGCACAGAAGCGTTTCTTAGAAAAAACAGGTATGGAATCAATTTATTATCATAAAGTGGTAAAAGGTTATCACTTCCTTGTTATGTCTCCAGAGAATGGAACAACACATGGTTATTATTCGGACAAGCAAATTAATTGGTTAAAAGAAGAAATGGCAAAAGCACAAAAAGATGATCCAGAAAAACCGATTTTTGTATTTTTACATCAACATATTAAAGATACAGTGTACGGTAGTCAGGAATGGGGAACACAAGATAGCGCAAAAATTAATGCAGTGTTAAAAGAATATCCACAAGTTATTACGTTTTCAGGTCATTCACATTATCCGTTAGATGATCCGAGATCGATACATCAAAAAGACTTTACATCAGTTGGTACATCTTCAGTAAGTTATATGGAAGTTGAAGGTGGTAAAGTACAAGGGAATATCCCGCCAGGAGCTAGTACGTTAAGCCAAGGTTTATTAGTAGAAGTAGATGAAGAAGAAGTGACGATTAATCGCCGTGATTTCCATACGAATTCTTGGACAGGCGAGCCTTGGAAAATTAAATTACCAGCAAAGAAAGAAACATTTACACATGTAGAAGATCGTGATAAAGAAAAGCCTTACTTTGCTAAAGATGCAAAGCTTGCTGTATCAAATGTAACAGAAAATGCGGCAACAGTAACATTCCCGCAAGCATTGGACAACCTTCTTGTTCACTCTTACCGTGTGCAGGCTAGAGATAAGCAAACGGGTGAAATAAAAAATAAATTGTTAGCATTCTCAGAGTTTTATCGTAATCCAGTGCCGAAAGATCTTACGTTTACGCTTGCAGGGTTAGATGGCGGGAAAGCATATACACTTGAAGTAGTTGCGATTGATTCATTTGGCAATGAAACCGCACAGCCGTTAACTGCGGAAATTACTACGAAAAAAGATAATATTGACCCGAATGTGAAAGTACCAAAAGCTGATGTTTTCGATGTAAACTTTGCAGATGGTACATTTAAAGACAATTCACCATTTGGTACAAAAGGTGATGTGAAGGGCAATGTGACTATTGAATATGATAAAGCCTTGAAGAAGAATGTTATGAAGTTAAACGGAAAAGCAAATACATTTGGATACCTTCCATTTTCAGCAGCACAAAAAGAGAAAATAGTAAATACGTTTACATTAGAAACTGTATTTTCAATGAATGAAATTCGCGGACAAGGTATTTTGCAAAATACAGAGAGCGGCGGAATTGGATTTGAGTCTACAGGAAGTGGATATGTTGAATTATGGGCTCACATTGGAGGTAGCTATAAACGTGTTGGCGTTCAATTAGAAGCGAACAAAACGTATCATTTAACAGGAACGTATAACGGAAGCGAAGTGGCAATTTACGTAGATGGTAAAAAAGTAAATAGTCAGCCAGCTCAAGGAAAAGTTTATAACCCGAACGTACCATTTGCATTTGGAGCGGATCCTGATAGTAACGGAAATGGTGGTATTCCGTTAAATGGACAAATCGCGTTAGCAAAATTATATAGTAAAGCTTTAAGTTCTTCAGAAGTATTAGCATCATACAATGAGTTTTCTAACCGTACGAAGTTAGAGCAAGTAAATGCGTTATTTGAAGAGCTTGGAAAAGTAAAAGAAGTGTTAGTTAGTACGTATGAATTTGGTAATAAGCCAGGTCAATATTCAAAGGAAGCATTTCAAGAACTAGAGAAAAGCTATAACATTGCAAAGCAAGCATTTGAAAATGTAGGAAGTACTGGGGAACAAATTATTCAAACATATAACGAATTAAAATCAGCTAATGTAACATTTGTACAATCAAAAGTGGCAGAAGAACAACCAAAAACAACGAAAGAAAAATTACAAATCAATATTGAATCTGCAAAAGCAGTAGTGAAGAAAGCGCAAGCTGTAAATGTAACAGATGGTTCAGTGAAATCATTGCAACAAAAAATTACAGTTGCAGAAGCTGTATTACAAGATGTGCAAGTAAAAGATGCACAGGTAGAAACGATGAATCGTACATTAGAGTATGCGATTTCACTTGTTGAAAAAAGTATGAACAAATAAGAGAGAAGAAAAGAAGCTTATCATGATAGGCTTCTTTTTTGTTATACTAAAAGTAGCATAGAAAGAGGGAGCGAATAAGTTGGAACAGAAAAAGCTAAAAAGAATTCTTGAATATGTATGGATCGCGGTTGTGCTCCTTGTAGGATATTATTTATTAAAAGATAAAAGTATTTGGGTTTTATTCTTAATGACGTTTTTATTAGCAGGATTAGGAACGTTATTTATTAACTTCTTCTTTGATAGTTTGAATGCCTGGAAGAAGAAAAAGAAGGGGACGAAGTAAAGGAGGGAATATATGCAAAAGTGGAAGCTCATATATCAGGTGATTATTTTCTTAGTGCTTGTGGGTATTGGAATGATCAAATACTCGACACCAATAGGAAATTGGGCATGGTTTACAGCTTGCATCGGCATATTTTTCATTTTACAATCGTTAACGAAAAAATATAATAGTACAGAAAGATAGCTCGCCATTTTATCGGCGAGCTATTTTGTTATGCTTTTTTCTGTTCATCATTTGTTTTTTCAATAGCTAAATGACTATGCTTTCTAGAGTAGAAGAAATAGAAGCATAAGCCGACTATAAGCCAAACTGCAAAGCTAATCCATGTTGTTTTAGACAAATTGATCATTAAATATAAGCAGCAAAGAATCGCAACAACTGGTAATACAGGTACGAAAGGTGTACGGAATCCGCGTTTTAAATCAGGGTGTGTTTTTCGTAAAATAAGTACTGCGCAGCAAACGAATGTAAAGGCTGTTAATGTGCCGATGTTTACTAAATTCGCTAGCAAATGTAAATCTAAAAGGCCTGCTAATAAAGCGGCAACAACGCCAGTAATCCACGTATTTAATAAAGGGATTTTTACTTTTTTATTTACACGTGCTAACGCTTTTGGAAGTAGACCGTCACGGCTCATTGCATATGAAACGCGAACTTGTCCATACATAACGACTAAGAGGACGGTTGTCATTCCAGTCATCGCTCCAACAGCGAGTAGTCCTGCAATTGCATCTTCACCAACGAAGTGCAATGCAAATGCAACTGGATCAGAAACGTCTAATTGTGTATAAGGAACCATACCTGTTAAAACGAAAGATACAATCATATATAAAATAGTACAAATAAGAAGGGAACCAATAATACCAATTGGTAAATCACGCTGTGGTTTTTTCGTTTCTTCTGCAGCGGTTGCGATTGCATCAAAACCTAAAAAGGCGAAAAACACAGTGGCAGCGCCAGTAATAATACCGTCGTATCCGAATGGAATGAACGGTGTCCAGTTTTCAGGTTTTACATATTTTGCGCCTGCTACGATAAAGGCGATAATAACTGCTAGCTTGATAAGAACCATAATATTATTAATGCGAGCGCTTTCGCGTATACCGAAGCTTAAAAGGCCGGTAATGATTAGTAAAATACAAACAGCGGGTAAATCGATGAGGCCACCTTTTCCTACGCCAGGGGCCGAGGCGATTATGGCGGGCAGGTGTATATTGAAACCTTGTAGTAATGATTGTAAATAACCAGACCAACCGACAGCTACTGCTGCAACGGCAAGTAAATATTCGAGCATTAAACACCATCCGACGATGAAGGCGACGACTTCTCCGACTGTCATATATGCGTAAGTATACACACTTCCTGAGACAGGAATAGAAGAAGCAAATTCAGCATAACAAAAGGCTACACAAGCACAAGTAAATGCAGCAATAAGGAATGATAGCATAATACCAGGACCAGAATGTTTTGCTGCAACAATACCTGTTAATACAAAGATCCCTGTCCCAATTACGGCGCCGATTCCTAAAAACGTTAAATCGAGTGCAGTTAATGTTCTATCTAGCTGCTTTGGTGACTCAGTACTAAGCGCTTTTTTTCGGAATAATGACTTCACTTTGGACTCTCTCCCCCCGTTTTTTCATTTCCATAACTGCGACTATAGTATGAGCCCATTAAAAAAGAGTAAGTAAGGAAGTGGAGGTGCAGTTATGGTGTGTAGTTTTTTAAAATTGCTGGATTAATCTTAATATAATTCAGAATATTTTGTCAAATAAAAATATGACAAATAAAATGCGGATCAATAGGGGAAACTACTTGCAGAAATGGACGGGGTTAACGCCCCACTGATTAAAGTTAAAGTAGGAGCAGATGCTATGTTATTTTATTTTGAACTTGTCGTCATTTTACTTTGTACGAAATTAGCTGGTGACATTAGTGTGAGACTTGGTCAGCCTTCTGTACTTGGTAAGTTAATTGTCGGTATTCTTATCGGTCCGGCTGTACTTGGTATTATTAATAGTTCTGAACTGATTGATGAATTGAGTGAGATTGGTGTTTTGTTGCTTATGTTTATGGCGGGACTTGAAACGGATTTAGAAGAGTTAAATCGGAATTTGAAATCGTCATTTGCAGTAGCGGCTGGTGGAATTATTTTTCCTTTCATCGGTGGTTATGTAACAGGATTGCTGTTTGGATTAATACAATCCCATGCCATTTTTTTAGGGTTATTACTTTGCGCGACATCGGTTAGTATTACGGTGCAGACGCTACGTGATCTAGGAAAAATGAACACGAGAGAAAGTACAACAATTTTAGGTGCTGCCGTATTTGATGATGTCATTGTCGTTATTTTATTAGCATTTGTAATGAGTTTTTTAGGAACACAAGATGTGAATATAACACTTGTCATTGTAAAGAAAATTATTTTCTTTGTAAGTATTGTTTTTATTGCTTGGAAAGTCGTTCCTTGGATTATGAAAATGCTTGTACCGCTTCGTGTAACAGAAGCGTTAATTAGCGCGGCTCTTATTATTTGCTTCTCTTTTTCTTATTACAGTGAAATGATGGGAATTGCAGGCATTATTGGAGCATTTGCAGCAGGAATTGCTATTTCTCAAACAGAGTATAAGCATGAGGTGGAACATAAAATTGAACCGATTGCTTATGCAATATTTGTTCCAGTATTCTTCGTAAGTATCGGAATGGAAATTACATTTCAAGGCATTGGAAGCCAGCTTTGGTTCATTATTATTATGACTCTCATTGCAATTTTCACAAAGTTAATCGGATCAGGTTTAGGAGCGAGACTGACAGGATTTAATCTCCAATCTTCTATTAGTATTGGCGCGGGGATGGTATCACGTGGTGAAGTAGCGCTTATCATCGCTGCAAATGGACTTACGGCGAATTTATTAGCGAAAGAAAATTTCACAGCGATTGTTATTGTTGTTATATTGACGACGATTATTACACCGCCACTTTTGAAGAAATATTTTGTATAGAGAGGAAGGGCTTATCTGATGTAGGTAAGCTCTTTTTTTATTCCCAAAAGCAATGATCATATAGCATGAAGGGTTTGTAATTATGGTAAAATCTATGTATGTGATATGACAAGGAGAGGGAAGTGTGAAGATTACGAAGGAGAAGGTTATTGGTGTAATCGTACTTATTGCAGTATGTATACCATTTACTGCATGGAAAGAATCAAAAGTGAAAGATTTTCCGGTTTCTATTTTTTCGGAAGAAGCAGATGGTGAGTACGGTCAGAAGCTGAAATATACTGCTTTTTTACCTGATGTTGCGATTTGGATGAACGGTTGGGAAAAGAAGTGGACAGAAGGGGAAAGAACTGTTTATCAAAAAGGGAATCGCATTGTAAATGTGTTTCATCCTCCTGGCGATGATGGTTATTACCTTCTTGAAGCAAGAGAAAATAAGTGAATGCAACCGTAAGAAGTGGAGGTTAAATAGTGAAAGCTTCAACATTACTATTTAAAATTGAAAGTAATATGGATCAATTTTCACCAGCTGAGAAGAAGGTTGCCATGTACATAATGGAGAATGCAGAGATTGTTCCGAACTTAACGACGAAAGAAGTGTCAACGAATGCAGGCGCAAGTGAGGCGAGTGTCGTTCGTTTTTGTAAGTCGATTGGGATTGGGAGCTTTAAAGCATTTAAGATAGCACTCGTTCGTGAATTAACGATTGCTGATTATAATATTAACGATTTTTCAGTGATGAATACAGAAGATGGACCGTACGATTTATTTAATAAAGTTACTTATGTGAATAAAGCTGCAATTGAGGCGAGTGTTACTGCAATAGATAAGAGGGAACTTGAGAAAGCTGCAGATCGTATTGTAAATGCCGATAAAATTATCTTTTATGGAGTAGGCGGATCAGCTACTCCGGCGATGGACGGAGCTTATAAATTTACAAGGCTTGGATTTACAGCGATGATGCTATCTGATTTTCATATGATGTTGCCACTTGTGACGAATTTAAAAGAAGGCGACATATTTGTTGCGATTTCAACATCTGGTCGAACGAAAGATGTGCTTGAAATGGCGCAGTATGCAAAGAGACAAGGTGCAACTGTTATTGGAATTACGAAACTAGATCAATCATCACCCCTATATAAAGAAGCGGATATTCGTCTTTGTATGCCAGATGTAGAACAAGATCATCGTATTGCGAGTATTGCTTCGAGAATGACGCAACTGAATATGATTGATGCTTTATATGTGATTACTTTCAATCGAATTGGTAATCAAGTATTGGATCAATTTATGGAGACGCGAGAAGAAGCGTTGCGGTTACGGAAGTTAAAGTAGAAGAAAAGATGAGGAGACTCATCTTTTTTTATCCCCCTATTTGCCGTGCAGTAAGACCCTCACTTCAAAATTCAGCGGAAGCAAAGAAAGTTAGGTGGGGATCAACTGCCCGTAAATGCCCGATTGGTGCGGGCTAATAATCAGTGGGGATGAACAAAACCCACACTGATTAAAGTTTCACTTTATGATCTTTGACAAAAATATGTCATGTCGTGAAATTTTATTTCATAAAATAAGAAAGAGTCATTGATTTTTAGTTTCTTAAAGTTATAATAAAAGTGTGAAATATAATTTCAAAGAGGGTGGCAATATGTTAGAAAATTTATCGACAGAACATCGTAATGAGAAAACAATGAATTTGGATGAGATGAGCATAAAAGAAGTGTTGCAAAGTATGAATGAAGAAGATCGAACTGTTGCGTTAGCAGTTGAAAAAGAGATAGAACAAATTGAAAAGGTTGTACAGACTGTTATTAAATCTTTTGAAGAAGAGGGACGCTTAATTTACATTGGTGCTGGTACGAGTGGTCGTTTAGGTATTCTAGATGCAGTGGAATGTCCGCCGACATTTGGCACGGATGATAAAATGGTGCAAGGATTTATAGCAGGTGGATTGAAAGCGTTTACTAAAGCGGTGGAAGGTGCCGAAGATCGCGAAGAGTTAGCAGAAGAAGATTTAAAAAGTATTGGATTAAATGAGAAAGATACAGTGATTGGAATTGCTGCAAGTGGCAGAACTCCTTACGTAATTGGCGGCTTGAAATACGCACAGAGTGTAGGAGCGAGTACAGCGAGTATTTCTTGTAATAAAAATGCTGAAATAAGTAAATATGCAAAGTTAAGTGTGGAAGTAGAGACAGGTGCAGAAATATTAACAGGATCAACGCGTTTAAAAGCTGGTACAGCACAAAAATTAGTGTTGAATATGATTTCAACAGCTTCGATGATTGGTGTAGGAAAAGTATATAAAAACTTAATGGTAGATGTTCAATCCACAAATGAAAAGTTAGTAGAACGGTCAAAACGAATTATTGTGGAAGCAACAGGCGCTAGTTATGAAGTAGCGGCAGAGTATTATGAAAAGGCAGAACGTAACGTAAAAGCTGCCATTGTTATGGTGTTGTTGCAGTGTGAATATGGGGAAGCACTGGAGAAACTAAAATACGCTAAAGGGTTTGTGAAGAAAGCACTATAAAATAATAGGGAGGGGGATTCTATTATGAAGAAAGAAGAGAGAATGGCCAAGGAAATTTCGGAGCAACTTGGAGGAATAAAAAATATTCGTAGTATTGCTCATTGTATGACGAGACTACGATTAACGCTTCATGATGAAAGTAAAGTAAACATGGACCTTTTGAAAAAAGTTGAAGGCGTTATGGGTGTTATAGAAGATGAGACGCTTCAAGTTGTCGTTGGTCCAGGAACAGTAAATAAAGTAGCAGCTGAAATGGAAGGTTTGACAGGACTACGAATTGGTGAGGTAGCAGATCATCACCTTGAAGATATTGGGCAAGAGATGAAATCAGAGATTAAGAAGAAAAATAATACACCGGTGAAAAACTTTTTACGAAAAATAGGAAGTATTTTCATCCCATTAATTCCAGGTCTTGTTGCGTCAGGAATTATAAACGGGGTTGCTAACTTTGCGAAAAACGCTGGTGCTGATCCAAATGCAACGTGGTTACAAATGTTACTACTCATTGGCGGCGGTATCTTTACATTCTTAGGAATTTTAGTTGGTTGGAATACAGCGAAAGAGTTCGGCGGGACACCGGTTCTTGGGGCAATTGCTGGTATTTTAATTTTCAATCCGGCGATGGCAAACGTAAAATTGTTTGGTGAAGCATTAGTGCCCGGACGGGGCGGATTGTTCGCAGTTATTTTTGCAGCATGGCTTATGGTTGTAGTGGAAAGACAAGTTCGAAAAGCAGTGCCGAATGCAGTTGATATAATCGTGACACCACTCATTACTGTATTAGTTGTAAGTATCGTAACGATGTTAGCAATTCAGCCATTAGCAGGTTTCTTATCAGATGGTATTACGAGCGGAATTAATGCGATTTTAAATATTGGCGGAGCATTTGCTGGCGCAGTACTTGCGGGAACATTTTTACCTCTCGTTATGGTCGGATTGCATCACGGTTTAACACCAATTCATATGGAATTTATTAATCAAACACACGTAACACCTTTATTACCAGTACTAGCAATGGCTGGTGCTGGCCAAGTGGGCGCAGCAATTGCGATTTATGTGAAAACAAAAAACAAACGACTTCGAAATGTAATTAAAGGTGGATTGCCAGTTGGCTTTTTAGGAATTGGTGAGCCGTTATTATACGGGGTTACATTACCACTTGGGAAACCGTTTATTACTGCTTGTTTAGGAGCGGCTGTCGGTGGTGCATTCCAAGCAGTTATGCAAACGGCTTCACTTGGAATTGGCGTATCAGGGCTATCTTTAATTCCGTTAATTGCTGACAATAAATATTTACTATATTTCTTAGGTTTAGTAATTGCATATGCTTTCGGATTTATCTTTACGTACTTCTTCGGATTTAAAGAAGAAATGGCAGAAAACATATAGAGAAAGGGATTCCTTTCTCTTTTTCTATTAATAGAGAGGGAGATTTATATGATCGGAGTTTCCATTTATCTTTCAAAAGAACGAGTAGAGAAACAAGAAGAGTGGCTAAAAGTAGCGAAGGAAAATGGGTTTACATCTATTTTTACATCACTGCACATTCCAGAAGATGATCCAAATACGTATAAAGAGTTAATTCAAATATTAGGGAAACAAGCTTTTGCACATGAAATGGAGCTAATGGTTGATGTTTCTCCAAAATCGTTACACCATTTAGGGCTAACATATGAAAATGTGGAAGAGCTATTGGACTGGGGCATTACCGGTTTAAGAATGGATTACGGCATCACGCCAAAAGAAATTGCAAGCGTATCTCATAAGATGAAAGTAGCTTTAAATGCGAGTACGATTACAAATTCATTTTGGAAAGAATTACTTGCAGAACATATAAGAGTAGAGAATGTAGAAGCATGGCATAATTTTTACCCACGTCCAGAGACAGGACTAGCAAAGTCCTTTTTACAAAAACAAAATCAATATTTACAGAAGTGCGGAATAAAGACAATGGCATTTATTCCAGGAGATGCGGAAAAACGTGGTCCGTTATATGAAGGGTTACCAACGTTAGAAAAACATCGCAATATGCGCCCGCTTGAAGCGTACTTAGAACTTGTACAAGATTGTGGTGTTGATAAAGTATTGATTGGAGATATAAGCGCAAGTTTAGAAAGTATGCAAGAAGTAGCTAGTGCGAGTAGAGGGATTATTCCATTGTGTTATAAATCATTTATAACTGATAAAGAAGTATTAAAAGTGGTGGAGCAAGTGCATACAAATAGACTAGATCCGGCTCGTGATGTTATTCGATCTGTAGAATCAAGGGAAGGAAATAGAGTGGTGATAAAGCCGATGCATACAATTGTAAGAAAGAAAGGTAGCATTACAATTGATAATGAATTGTACGGTAGATATGCAGGGGAGATGCAAGTTGCCACACATGATTTACCTGTAGATGAGAAAGTGAATGTTGTTGGAATGGTTGTGGAAGAGGACGTTTCTTTGCTACCTTATATTGGCGCTGGAAAAATGTTTCAACTTTTTCTATCCGATAGAATAAAAGCTTGAATTAGCGCTATTTTGTAAGAAAACATTATCCGTAAAACGGATAATGTTTTTTGTTTTCTTTAAAAAAGTATTTGACGAATGAAATAAAATACCGTATTGTTTTGACTTGTAAATAAAAGTTTACCATAACAAAACAAAAAGGAGAGTTCAAAATGAATCAATATATTGGGAATTTAATTATTCGTATCGTGTTAGGAGTTACGTTCTTTGCACATGGTTTAGCAAAGTTTCAATCAGGTATCGATAACGTAGCAGGATGGTTTACAAGCATCGGTTTACCAGGTGGCCTTGCATACGGCGTAGCAACAGTTGAATTAGTTGGTGGTATATTATTAATTATCGGTTTAGGTGTACGATATGTAGGATTGTTATTCGCTCTTATTTTAGCTGGAGCTATCGTAAAGGTAAATGGAGCAGCAGGTTTATTAGGAGATGGAAAGAATCCAGGATATGAATTAGATCTTGCATTATTATCAATGGGTGCGTATTTATTCGTAGTAAAAGCAGAAGGATATGTAGATCGTTTCTTAAAAGAGAAAGTAATGAAAACGAAGTAAATTTTATTTATAAATGTTGACTTGAAGAATTATTGTAACTATAATGATTACAACTAATAGATTAAGAGTAAAACAATTTAAATATTTTTTCACACAAGATGTAACTGTTCTGGTTACTCCTTGTGTGAAAATAAATAAACGGGAGGAAGTTATATGCCTAAATCAAATTTAGAAATTATTAAAAGCACGTATGAAGGATCAGCTTCTTCAAATGCAAAGCATTTAGCAGAAGCCCTCTCTGAAAAAGTGGAATGGACAGAGGCAGAAGGTTTTCCGTACGGCGGAATATATAAAGGCGTAGAAGCTATAATGGAAAATGTATTTAGCCGTTTAGGATCAGAATGGGATGATTATAAAGCAAGTGTAAATACATATCATGAAGTAAACGGAAAAGATGTAATTATTGCTGAAGGTATGTATTCTGGAGTTTATAAAGAAACAGGAAAATCATTTGAAGCAGAATTTGTTCATGTATGGCAACTTGAGAACGGAAAAATCGTGAAGTTTAAGCAATATGTAGATAGTCATATTGTTAGGGAAGCGATGAAGAGATAATGCTTTTTAAATGGATCGTAGGTATATGCATTACAATTATAGTAATTTTCTCGTCTATAGTTGGCGGAAAGAAATTGCTTGCATATGTGGAAAAAGAAAATAAAAATATTCAAACCGAGCGAGCGGCAAACGAAAAAGAGAAAAAAGCTGCAGAAGAAGCTCCGCAAATTAGTGAAGGTGAAATTATTTCTACTATGCATAAAATGGTGCACCAAAAGGTAAAATCCTCTGAAAAATGGGGATTTGTAGAGATGACAAAAAAGGAAATTTCTAATGTAAAAAGAGATATTGAAAATAGTACAGGTTTTCAATATAAAATGAAGTTATTTTCTATTATAAATAGGTGGGAAAAAGGAGATTTTTCTCAAACTGTTGAGGAGCATAACTTTTTATGGAGCCTTCAAGGTGGAGATACTGGCAAGGCGACGGAACGTTTATCGCCAGAAGAGGAAAAGCAGTATATAAGAGAAATGAAGAGTAAATAAAAACATCGCCAACCTAGATGACGATGTTTTTTCATTAAGAATGTTTTCGTATTAAAGGTCTAGTTGGCTGAACGGCAACAGTTTTGAAATGAGAAAATAAATAACATCCTGTTACAACGACAACTGTCCCTAAAATTTGTATCCACGTTAATTCTTCTCCGAGAAATATGAATGCTAAAATGGCTGTGAAAATTGGATTGAAGTTTAGAAAAATACCTGATGTAGTTGCGCCTAATTTTTGTACGCCAATATTCCAAAATACCATACAAAGAACTGTCGAAATAAGCCCAGTATATAAAAGTGATGTGATGAAAGAAGTATTTATATTTGAAACAGTGAAGCTACCTATGTTAAACGGTAGTAATAAAATAACGCCGAAAATACCAGAGTACAACGTTGCCATAAGTGGTGTAGTTGTTTTTGTTGCCCATTTACTACAAACAGAATAGATTCCCCAAATACAAACTGCTGCAATCATCCATAAATCACCGCTATTAAAATGTAGTGAAAATAAAAGCGAGAAATCACCTTTTAATAGGACGAGGATAACCCCGAAGAATGAAAGAATCATGGATAGGATTTGAAGTGTATTTACTTTTTCTTTTAGAAATAATACTGAAAATAATGCGATTGAAATTGCATTCAATGTAGAAATAAGACCTACATTCGTAGCGGATGTTTTTTCTAATGCTAAAAATTGAAAGATGTTAAAAAGAGCGACTCCTGAAATTCCCATTAATATTAACGGAATTATTGCGGTACGTGGTGGAAGGATTTTCTTTTCTTTAAACCATACCATTGGTAATAAACAAACAATCGCAATCATCCATCTTAAATTTGTCAATGTCATCGGTGATGCATGATCGACGAGTGATTTTCCAACGACGAAATTTCCTCCCCATAATAAGCTCGTTAGTAATAGTAAAAAGACGTAAAAATAAGGCATGATAAAATCCCCTTTTTTGTAATCAATACGAATTGTAAATAATTTTAGCATTTTTCTTTATTGTGTAATATATTCTTTTGTATAATGGTGAAAACTCGATAAAATATTTAGTTTAAAATGATATTTAAAGAAAAACATTCAGTTTTATATAAATTATAAGTTGTTTTTTCGAATAATCATCGGTAAGAAAAAAGGAGGAATTGTAATGGAGTCGTCCGTTATTAAAGTGTTGGATGATTTGGATGTACAAATTTTAGATATATTGCAGAAGGATTCACAAGTAAGTAATGCAGAGCTGGCACGTCGCGTTAATTTATCACCGGCTGCGATGCATGCAAGAATAAAAAGGTTAGATGGGGAAGGTTTCATCGATAAGCAAGTTGCGATTTTAAATCAAGAAAAGCTTGGGTTTGATTTATTATGCTTTATTTTTATGAGTACGAATATTCATCAATTTGACAAGTTGGAAGTGTTGGAGAAAGAATTAGAATCGATGCCGGAAGTGTTAGAATGTCACTGTTTAACAGGAGAGTACGATTATTTATTAAAGGTTGCAAATCGTGATCGTAAAGAACTAGAGCAGTTTATTAGAAAGCTGAATAAGCTTGGTATTACAAGGATACAGACAAGTTTAGCACTTCGTGAAATTAAATATTCGACGGTATTGCCGATACGAAATGAGGAACCGAGCATCGATTAGATTGCTTGGTTTTTTGTTTGTATAAATTGATTGACGAGGAGAAAAGAGAGATGTATTATTATATAAAATTATGAATTAAAATTCATTTTAATTCATAATTATTAATATCGAGGGCAAGGGGATGTAATATGAAAATCTGTAATGCGGTGACGAGTGATGTGAAAGAAATTTATAGTCTTATTGAGGTTTATGCAAAAGAGGGAGTTGTTTTACCACGTTCTCTTTTGTCTCTTTATCAATATTTGCAATGTTTATATGTTATGAAAGAAGACGAGAGAATTGTTGGAGTTGCTGGATTGCATGTGTTAGGAGAAGATCTTGCAGAAATACGATCGTTAGTAGTTTCGCATACATATGCAGGGAAAGGGATAGGACGTATGCTCGTAAATCATGTAATGGAGGAAGCTACGAAAATAAATGTAAGAAGAGTAATTTCCTTAACATATGAAACAGTATTTTTTCAAAAGTGTGGATTTGATTTTATAAATAAAGAAGCGTTGCCAGAGAAAGTATGGATTGATTGTAGACATTGTCCAAAGATGGATTATTGTGATGAAGTGGCGATGGTTCGGTATGTTGGATAAAAAATTTATAGAGAAAAAGTTCCCACTATTATTTACAGATATAGTGGGAACATGTATTTACATAAGAAATGGACAGGTTATTAAGAATTTGAATTCGATTGTCTTACGGCAAAATTATAAAGTGGATCTTTAAGTTCATAGTTATACGTTAAACCGTCGACAATTCCTACAACCTTATCATTATCATAAAGGTCAAGCATAAATTGTGCCATTTGTTTTGCAGTGTGGAATTTCGGTACAACATTATCGTATTCGAACTCATCAATACCAAATGAACGTTTTGCAAATTCTGTTTCAGTTGCCCCAGGTGCTAAAACCTTTGCTTGCAGTTTTGCGCCTTGTTCTTTCAGTTCGTGAGACAGCCCTTCTGTAAAGGCACTTACATAAAATTTTGTAGCGCAATACGTAACAGCATCAGCGACAATCGTGTATCCGCCGCCCGATGAAACGTTAATAAGCTGCGTTCCGTCAACCATTGAATAATCTCGAACGAAAAGAGAAGAGAGTATTGTTAGTGCTTCTATATTGACATGCAACATCGTCTCGATTTTATTTAAATTTTGTTCGGCAATTGAGGCGAAATTACCAAAACCTGCGTTATTAATCCACGTTTCAATTTGAAAAGCTTGTAGGCTTTCATAAAGTTTATAAACATCTTCAGTAACAGATAAATCAGTTCGTTGAATGACAACATCCAACTCTGGATGCATTTCGTTAATTTTCAATTTTAATCCATCTAATTCTTCTTGTCTTCGAGCTACAAGTACTAAATTTTTCCCGCGAGATGCAAATGCTAAAGCTGCTTCATAACCAATTCCGGAACTTGCACCAGTAATAACAGTGTATTTCATATAAAATCCCCCTAAATTCAAATTTATTTATGGTTAGATTGTATTTGTTAGAGTATACTCTAAGTCAAATGTTTTTTATAAATTTGATACGTTCATAAAATATATAAGGATAAGCATGTGGAGGGAGTTTAGTATGTACACAATTAGTGAGGTAGCAAAATTATTAGGATTGAGCACACATACACTACGTTATTATGAAAAGGAAAATATATTAATTGCAAATCGTGATACAAATGGAAATCGACTTTACGAAGAGTCACATATAAAGTGGTTGCAGTTTGTAATGAAATTAAAACAAACGCAAATGCCAATAGCGAAAATAAGAGAATACGCTAGATTATATACAGAAGGGGCGCATACAACAGAAGCTCGTTTACAGCTCCTAGAAGATCATAGGAAATCTATTCAGATTCAAAGAGAAAACTTAGAGGTTACAGAGAAGATGCTTGAGAATAAAATTCGTGCATACAAAGGCTCATTGGAAAATAAATAGATGGTTGTTATGTGATGAAAAATGGATTTGATCTATGAGTATTTCATCATAGTGTATGGATAAATAAAAAAGAGCAGCTAGCAAAAGCTAACTGCTCCATTCAAGGGATCTCTCCAAGGGGGAGTGGAGAAAATATTATGTTACTAGCATTATTGACAGATTATTAGGAAATATACAAATCGGATGAAAGAAATTTTAAATAAAATTTCGGTATTGACAGTTTTTAAAATGTTCATGTACAATACACATGAATGACATTCAGTCATTTTTATATGGCAGGATGCAGTTAGCTTAGAAATGGAACAAATACAATGATAAATGAGGATGATAGTTGTTTTTATATAGTATTGATGAAAGAGTATATTTTTTTAAAATAAAAATGACTGATAGTCAGTCATAAGGGGTGAGAGGTATGAAGAATAGAGCTTGGTTATATGTCATATTAACATGTATCTTTGAAATTTTTTGGGTGTTTGGTTTTAATACGGCCGATACTTGGTGGCATTGGATTATTATTTTAGGAGTTATTGCTGTTGATTTTCACTTCCTTTCTAAAGCGTGTGAACATCTTGCAACAGGGACTGTATATGCTGTTTTCGCTGGAGCTGGTACGGTAGGTACTTTTTTAATGGATGTATTTCTTTTCGGCGGAAGTTTCAGTGTAGGGAAGTTATTTTTTATCGTGATGGTTGTAGCTGGCGTTATCGGTTTAAAGCTAGCTGATAATAAAGAAGAAACTGTGGAAGGAGCTGCTTAAAAATGGGTTGGTTTTTCGTATTTTGTGCTGCAATTAGTGAAATAGTCGGTGTGATAGGACTTAAAATGTATAGTAAAGATAAGACATTAGCCAATGGTGCGATTTATATCGGTGGGTTTGCTACATCCTTCGCATTTTTGTATACTTCCTTCTTATTTTTACAAGTAAGTGTCGCGTATGCGGTTTGGATTGGTATCGGAACAGCAGGTGCAGTTTTGTTAAACATGTTCTTGTTTGGTGAGTCGAAAAGTAAAGCGCGTATCATTAGTGTGTTTCTTATTGTATGTGGAGTGACAGGATTAAAGGCACTTTCTTAAAGGTATATTGTATTTTTATCTCCTAATTGTTTATTAGGAGATTTTATTATAAAAAAATGATTTCCTCTTAGAGTTCACTATCATTGACAGTACAATCGATTATCTTATAAAATGAGTGACAGTCATTCAATATGCGTGTGAAAGGGTTTAGATGATGAATAAAAAAGAGAAAATTGTCTATGCAGCTATTGAAGTGTTTCAGGAAAAGGGCGTCGAAAAAACGAAGATTTCTGATATCGTGAAATTAGCTGGCATTGCGCAAGGAACTTTCTATTTATATTTTCCTTCTAAGTTATCTGTTATGCCTGCAATAGCAGAAGTGATGGTTGAAAAGATGATACTTGCAGTGAAAGAAAAAGTGCAAAACAATGCGCCTTTCTCAAGTAAAGTGGCGCAAGTAATAGATGCTGTGTTTCACTTTATAGCTGAATATCGTGAAATACAAGCTTTAATGTATGCTGGTCTTGCATCTACAGAACATATAAAAGAATGGGAAGCTGTGTATGAGCCCCTTTATATGTGGCTAAGTGAATTTTTAAATGAGGCAAAAGAAGCTGGTGAAATTCGTAATTCGGTTCACGCAGAGCGAACAGCGAAGTTATTTATCGCTCTAGTTGAATCAGCAGCTGAACAAGTGTATCTATATGATCATAAAGATGATGAGCAAGTCGATTTGCAAAAGGCAGAAGTACTAGATTTTTTAACACATGCACTACATATAAAGAAATAGTGAGATGAACCTGTCTGAAAAGGTAGGTTCATTTTTGAGGAAAACTGAATGATAGTCATTCACCTAATGCGTATGTATGTGTGGAAGGATAGTGTGAAATTCTAACGAGTAGGGGGGCATCTCTACTCATGACTAGCCCACAAATAGAAGGATAGAGAAAAAGCTTCTTGGGCATTATTTTTTGAGAGGAACTTACGGGAAGAGGTGTTAAAAAGTGAAGAAACCGATAAAAGAACAAAAGATGGTATTGGTCATTCTTTTGAGTAATATATTTATCGCTTTTCTAGGGATTGGATTAATCATTCCGGTTATGCCATCCTTTATGAATGATATGCATTTAACAGGGAAGACGATGGGATATCTCGTTGCAGTGTTTGCAATGGCACAGCTCATTACTTCACCTATTACAGGCCGGTGGGTTGATCTTTACGGTAGAAAGAAAATGATAATCATTGGATTATTTATTTTTGGTGTTTCAGAGCTTCTTTTTGGATTAGGAAAAGATGTATGGATGCTTTATGTAGCAAGGGTATTAGGCGGAATTAGTGCTGCGTTTATTATGCCTGGTGTTACGGCATATGTTGCGGATATTACATCTATTCAGGAACGTCCAAAGGCGATGGGATACTTATCTGCGGCTATTAGTACTGGATTCATTATAGGTCCTGGAATCGGCGGATTTATTGCAGAATACGGTATACGTGTGCCGTTTTTCGTTGCAGCAGTAATTGCTTTTATAGCATGTGTGATTTCGATCTTTATTTTAAAAGAACCGTTAACGAAAGAAGAACTTGCAGAGATTTCTTCTAATACGAAGGAATCAAGTTTTATTGGTGATTTAAAGAAATCATTACATCCAATGTATGCAATTGCATTTATTATCGTATTTGTACTCGCATTCGGATTATCAGCGTATGAAACAGTGTTTAGCTTATTCTCTGATCATAAATTTGGCTTCTCACCGAAAGATATCGCAGCAATTATTACAATTAGTTCAATCTTTGGGGTAGTTGTGCAAGTATTTATGTTTGGCAAATTGGTAGACATGTTCGGTGAGAAAGTGTTAATTCAAATATGTTTAATTGTAGGTGCAGTATTAGCATTCGTCTCAACTGTAGTCTTTAATTATTGGATTGTACTTCTCGTTACTTGCTTCATTTTCTTAGCATTTGATCTACTTCGTCCAGCTTTAACGACATTTTTATCAAAAGCAGCCGGAAAAGAGCAAGGATTCGTCGCTGGTATGAACTCGACTTATACGAGTTTAGGGAATATCGCAGGACCAGCGATGGGCGGAATATTATTTGATATGAATATTCATTATCCATATGCATTTTCAGGCGTTGTTTTAATAGTTGGTCTCGGCATTACATTTATGTGGAGAGAGAAACAGTTGGCTGAAAGTTTTGCGAAGTAATAAAACCCCTTACGACGGTAAGGGGTTTTTGTTTTATCCTGATTAAAGTTTCATTTTATAAACTTAACCCAAACCGTTTTAATTCAATAAAAATCCCCTCTAATTGCTTTCCTTTATCCGTTAATGTGTACTCTACACGAGGCGGAACTTCTGGATATACTTTTCTCGTTATAATGCCTTGAGACTCTAATTCTTTTAGTCGAAGCGATAATGTTTTTGGACTAATACCATCCATTGATTTTTGTAAATCACTAAAGCGTAATGTTCCTTCGATAAGAAGATCACGAATGATTAAAAACGTCCATTTTGTACTAATTACATCAAGCGTTTTAGCGATGGGACAAGGTATGCCAGGTAAACCTTTCGTTAATTCAACTGGATTTATATCGTTCATGGAACTAGCCTCCATAAAATTTTTTTAGATGAATTTGCTTTATAGTATCACAAAACTATACTTTTTGTAACTATATGAAAAAAATATCACTACTTCCATAAAGGAAGTTAGTGCATATACAATAGCAATACGAAACAAAAAGGATTTATATAAGGAGGTGGTGATTTCCATGGGGTTAAAAAAGTTACTTGGATTTCTTAGTTTGTTTGTTATTTGTATTGTGCTTGTAGCATGTGGTGTGGAACAAAAAACTGAAGTTCAGTTATTAAAAGAAATGCCAAAGCCAAAAGCAATGACAATTGATTCCTCACTAAGTAAAAAAGAAGCGACAGAAAGGGTTCATGCGGCGCAGCGTTTTTATGCATTTTGGGATACGGGTAAGGAGGAGCTTATTCCGCAGACTGTTACTAAAGATTTCTTCGATAATACATTGCCGAAAGGGCGACCACAAGGCATTGAAGGATTAAAGTTTGCAGCGCAAAATTTTCGTAAAGTTGTGCCTGATATATATTGCGAGATTGAAGACTTATTGGTTGTTGGTGATAAAGTAACAGCCCGTCTTTCTTTTACAGGAACACATAATGGTAAGAAAATTAATTTTTTTGCAATTGATATTTTACATGTGAAAGACGGAAAGATAACGGAAGATTGGCATTTAGAAGATAATCTTACACTACAGCAGCAACTCGGCTTAATAGTTGAAGAGTAGATCATATAGGGGAGAGAAAAACGATGAAAAATATATTTATTATAAATGGACATGAAAAATACGGTACAAAGGAAGGACGATTAAATAAAACGTTAGTAGATTATATGGTTACTGTATTAGGCGAGAATCATCATATGAAAACAACAACGATTCAAGATGGCTATAGTATTAAAGAAGAACAAGAGAAGTTTTTATGGGCTGATGTTGTGATTTATCAAACGCCGATTTACTGGTTTAGTGTACCGGGCTTATTTAAAACGTATATGGATGAAGTATATGAATACGGTTTGTTCTTTAAAGGTGCAGATGAATATGGAACAGGTGGTTTATTAAAAGAGAAAGAGTATATGTTCTCTACAACTTGGAATGCACCTAAAAAAGCATTTGGAGATAAGACGAAGTTCTTTGAAGGAGAAAGTTTAGAATCAGTGCTTAGTCATTTACACCGCGTGCAAAAGTTTCTCGGTATGAGTCCATTAAAGAGTTTTGCTTGTTATGATGTGGTGAAGAATCCGAATATAGAGAAGTATTTATTGAACTTGAAAGATCACTTAGATGGAGTAATTAAATAATAGTATGTGAAGAAGGTACTACTAAGGATGTAGTACCTTCTCCTTTTATAATGAATCACATTTTAAGACATGGATGGCTGTATCCATAACTTCGCAAAATTTGCCCAACCGAATGAATCAATTGTTACGTTTTTTAAAGAAGAAGGGTATGTTTTTCTTTTTAAAACGTGATAGTTAAATAAAATGATGTGTTCTGCTTGTAAAAACTCTTCAATCTCATACATGAGTTCATAACGCTTTTCTTTATTTTTTTCTAGTAAAAATGTATCTAGTAAACAGTTAATTTGTTTTTCGTAGTGCGGGTCCATGAACCGATTTACGAAGCAACTTTTATTTTTAAATACATTTAAGAATGCAATTTCATGATTGGCAGCAAAGACTTCTCCCATGAAAATAATATCAGCATGTTTATCAATAGAGCGATTCATATAATCTGAAACGGGAAATGGGTGAAGCTCTACTTGTATACCTAAACTTGCACATCGTTCTTTTAAGAAATATGCATCATTTGCACTATCTTTAAATGCGAAGAAGTAAATATGTATCGTTTCTCCATTATATGTACTCTTTTTCAAATACTCTTTTGCCTTTTCTAAAGAGTAGGATCTTCTTGTTGCAAGGCGGCTTCTATCAGGGAAAAAGCTTGATGCAGCAATTGTCCGTCTACCCTCTATGTTACGAAGTATCATTTCAACATCATATAGTTCTCTCCAAGCTTTTCGAAAGTAAATGTCGTGATGAGGACCAGGTTTTGTAAAGTTGAAGCTAGCATAAATACAACCTATTTCTTCTATTTGTATATCATGCCTTTCATTTTCCTCTTCGTTTGGTAGTTCATAATCAGCATCTATTTGCACATGGTCAGGAATACCCCAAAATTCAATACGGTCTAATAATGCGCGCTCTTTAAAATAATGGGTGAACGCTTCGAGTACGATATTATCTTCAGAGTAATGAGCAAGTTTGAAAGGTCCAGTACCTATATAATGATGATTTTGAATACTCGTATCACGCGGTAAAATTGCGAGCTGCATTGAACTTACATAGTGTAAGAAAAATAAATTTGGTTTTGCTAAATGGAATCGAATTTGCAGTGGTGATGGTGTTTCAATTTCAACAATTTCTTCTGTTAACCATTCGAAAGGGGATTGAACTTGCTTTAGTCTTTCAAATGAAAACTGTACATCTTTAGAAGTTAAAATTGATTCATTGTGAAGATATATATCTTTTCGTAAATAAAAGGTCCACGTAAGTCCATCTTCACTTAATTCCCATGTATGCGCAATGTGAGGCTCCATTTTTTCAGTAACATCGTTATAGACAACTAACGTATCAAAAATTTGACTCGTAAGATGACTCTCTGTAGTTACAGCCACAAAAGCCGGATCTAATGGGAATATCTTTCTCGATATAGGAATCTTTAATACGTCGTACATATCATTTGAAGGTTCGTATCCAAAATGATGATGTAGTTTATTTTCTATCTTTTTTTGAAGTGCGAGGGGGAGGGGTTCTTTTAAAAGAAGAAAGATATCTTTTAATTTTTCTTGGGCTAACAGTTCATCTGTATAGGACTCAATCGCTTCTACGAAATTATGTATAAATAGAATTTTCGTTTTATTTCCGCGGCCTCGCCCTGGAGTCCAGCTAATTAATTGCTCCTCGCTCATTTTCTTTAATAAAATCTTTACGTTTTTCGTACTGCAATATAAAACATCCGCTAATTCTTGTAAGCTATTTCGCATATGTTGTTGATCTTGTGCATGTAGTCTTAGTCTAATGTAATAGTCCATAATTTTCATATATACACTTCCTTCTATCATAAAAGGGGAAACTCTTTAGAATATTCTAACCTTTTTCTTCCTTTTTTTCAAAGTAAAATAAGTAAGCATAAGGAGGGGAAACAATGGGATTTTGGAGTATGCATCGAAATATAAAAATTAGAATTATAACATCGTTTTTAACACGTACTGTGTCCACGATGATTTTTCCATTTATGGCGATTTATTTTTCCATAAAGTTAGGTAGTGCGAGTGCTGGTGCGTTACTACTTATTAATGTCATAGCTTCATTAGTAATTGGTTTATACGGTGGATATGTTGGAGACCGGCTTGGGCGTAAAAAGGTTATGATTATCGGTCAAAGTATACAAGTCATTTCCATTGCTTGTATGGGAGTTGCGAATTCGGATTACGTTGACTCACCGTGGTTAACATTTATCTTTATGCTAGTGAATAGTTTAGGATCGGGACTTATGAATCCTGCGACAGAAGCGATGTTAATTGATGTGAGTACACCTGAAAATCGAAAAGTGATGTACAGCATTAATTACTGGGTTATTAATTTATCGATTGCGATTGGAGCGATATTTGGAGGATTACTATTTGAAAACTATAGACTACAATTGTTTATCGTATTAACGCTTGTTGCCATTATGACTTTATATGTGATGGCTGTGTATATGGAAGAAGTGTATGTAGCACGAAAAACGATGGAGAAGAAAAATGTATTAAAAGATATGGCAGATAGTTATAAAGTCGTGATGAAAGATAAAGCATTTTTAATTTTTTGTGCAGCGAGTATATGTACATTATCGTTAGAGTTTCAAATTAATAATTATTTAGGGGTACGTTTGCAGAAGGAATTTGAAACGGTGCACTTTTTATTCGGGAATGGTTTTACGTTTGATTTAACAGGTATTCGCATGCTGAGCTGGATTTCTGCAGAGAATACAATTTTAGTTGTGTTATGTTCAGCACTTCTTATTAAAATGCTGAAAAGCTTCAACGATTTGAAAATCTTATATGTAGGCTTATTTATTTACACGATTGGATTTACAATACTCGGAACGAGCAATAGCTTATGGATTTTATTAATTGCAGGGCTTTTCCAAACAGTAGGCGAGATGATGTATGTGCCAGTGCGTCAATCTATTATGGCAGATATGGTGCCAAATGAGGCAAGAGGTTCTTATATGGCGATTAACGGAATGGTCTTTCAAGTGGCAAAAATGAACGGGGCATTAGGTGTTATGCTAGGTTCATTTATTGCATCTTGGGGCATGAGTGCTCTGTACTTTATCGTTGGTATGAGCAGTATTTTACTATTTATGAAGGCGATAGGGAGAGAGAAGTATGAGGGGGAGGTTTCTCAGATTGGATAAAACGATATGAAAAGCGATGCTAGAAATCGCTTTTCATATGGCTTTTAAAACGGATCAACTTCAGCTAAATCAGGATTGCTATTTGGGTTTGTTAATAAGACTTTCAGCTCACCTACTTCAGAGAGCGCAACGAGGATATAACCACTAATAAGGACGACGAGTCCGATGACCCTTAATGTTTGCAGCGTAATATCACGGCTATTGTTTTCGGAGTTGTCTTGGGGCGTTGAAGGTGGATTGTTATTCATAAATAGGGCTCCCATCTTTTGTATTTATATATGTGCGAAATCATTATTTAACTTATGGATAGGAATTATATAGTCATTTTCACTATATGAGAAATGCCTATGAAAAGTGATAAGGAATTTTTGGGCGAGAAAAGGGGGGAATCCAAAAGATTATTAAAACTGAACTTTTGGATTCCCCTCTTTTTATTTATCTTGCTATTTGTGGTGGTCGGATTTCCTGTAAACGACCAGTTGATGAGGGCTAATGAATCAGTGGGGGATGAATAAAACCCCACTGATTCATTATTTTCATGTAAATACAAGGTTAGTTAACCAAATTAGTTATCCTAATATACGCAACGATTCTTCAATAAACGCTGGGATGTCCTCTGGCTGTCTACTTGTTACTAGCTGATTTTGACATACGACAACCTCTTTGTCATGAAAGTTCCCGCCGGCATTTTTCAAATCGACTTCAATAGATTTATATCCAGTTACATCGCGTCCTTCAAGTGTTTGTGCAGTGATGAGTAGCTGAGGTCCGTGACAAATAGCGAAAACAGGTTTTTCCGCATCCATAAATGCTTTACTAAAGCGAACAAAACGTTCATCGGCACGAAGTATATCTGGAGAAAATCCACCCGGTATGAAGAGGGCATCAAAGTTCTCTGGAGAAACATCATCAATACTTTTATCAATCACGACTTCACTTTTTCCTTGCTTACCGTGTACCGTTTTCCCTTTTTCCATTTCAATAGTTGTGAATTCATATCCCTTTTGTTTAAAAGCTTCTACTGGCTCTGTGTATTCTGTATCCTCGAAGTAATCCGTTATTAAAATAGCAATTTTTTTACTCATTCTAATCCGCTCCTTATATTATATTATCGGTTCCAGAATCTTCCTTGGGCAATACCTTCTATAAATGATTCAATTGAAGTGTTTGTTAAGTTGTAAACTCCTGCTCCATCCAGTTTAATCTTACTATGGTCCAAAGCATGAGGATTACTAAGAACATGAGCTATCGGTTTAAAATGTTTAAAAGTAGTTTCTGCAAATTCTAAAACAGGGGGGTGAATGACAGACTCACTACTAAACACTAATACTGCATCAAAAAGGGAGGAGTCTGTTGTTGTATAAGTATCAGTTACTTTAATGGAATCATTGAACTGATAAATTTTATTATCTATGATACTATAGTTAATTCGGTGTTGTACAAAAGCTTGAATCCATTCGGACAGAAGTGAGACGATTGGGTCACCATTTAATAGAATTGCAACATTTTTGGAATCAGATTTAAAAATAGTATTGGACATACTTAGTGCAGGTGATTTTGCATCTGAATTTACTTCGTGATTTTCCTTAGGTAAAGGAGCTCCAATAATGTTAGCGACTTCTTGTGCTAATTGACGATTGACGTGGTTTAGAAGAGCAATTACATTTGCCTTCACCATGTCTGATTTACACTTCCCAACTTCAAAGCAAAAAGCTTCTTTTATGTGCTGCTTTTCAATAGGGCTCATACTATTGTAGAAAAGTTTAGCCTGAGAATAGAAGTTAAGAAAGCTTTTACTGCGACCTCTAATTTTATGCCCATCAATCTTTTCTTGATAATGTTCATATCCTCCTTGTTCGGCTTGGACGGTTGCAGGTTGATTGTTATTTAATCCATTAGGATGATAGCTTGTTTGACCGCGATGAATCTGCATTTGATGCATACCATCACGTTGATTATTATGAAAAGGACATACGGGTTGATTGATAGGGATTTGATGGAAATTAGGGCCCCCTAAACGAGATAATTGTGTATCTGTATAGGAGAATAATCTTCCTTGCAGAAGAGGGTCATTTGAAAAATCAATACCTGGTACGACATGACCAGGGTGAAAAGCTACCTGCTCTGTTTCAGCAAAGAAGTTATCAACATTTTTGCTCAGTGTCATTTTACCAACTAATTTTACGGGAACTTCTTCTTCTGGCCATAATTTCGTTGGATCTAAAATATCAAAATCAAATTTATGTTTATCTTCTTCTGGAATTAACTGTAATCCAAGCTCCCATTCAGGATAATCCCCTTTTTCAATTGCTTCGTATAAATCTTGACGATGAAAATCGGGATTTTTCCCAGCAATCTTTTGAGCTTCATCCCATACTAATGAATGAACCCCGAGGGTAGGTTTCCAGTGAAACTTTACGAAATGGGCTTTTCCTTCTGCGTTAATGAGTCGAAATGTGTGAACTCCAAAACCTTCCATCATTCGTAAACTACGCGGAATAGCTCGGTCGCTCATTTGCCACATGACCATATGAGTGGACTCAGGATTATGCGCAACAAAGTCCCAAAAGGTATCATGAGCGCTAGCTCCTTGAGGAATATCATTATGTGGTTCTGGTTTAACTGCATGGACAAAATCAGGAAATTTAATAGCATCTTGGATAAAGAATACTGGCATATTATTACCCACTAAATCATAGTTTCCTTCATCTGTATAAAATTTTGTGGCGAATCCGCGTACATCTCTTACTGTGTCATTGGATCCTTTAGAACCTTGAACGGTTGAGAACCGTACAAATACAGGTGTTTTCTTTGAAGGATTAGTAAGAAAATCTGCTTTCGTATATGTTTCTAAAGATTCATAAAGCTGAAAATAACCATGAGCGCCAACCCCGCGTGCATGAACAATCCTTTCGGGAATTCGTTCGTGATCAAAATGGGTCATTTTCTCACGAAAGTGAAAATCCTCCATTAAGGTTGGGCCTCTTAAGCCCATCTTTAAAGAAAATTCATCTTCAGCTATTTTTACCCCTTGATTTGTTGTTAAAGCATGTTTGCATTGATTGTCAGTAACGTGATGCTTCAATTGTTCCGTTTTTTTATTCACAATATAGGCCCCTCCTTTACTCTGTTAATTAATAGATACCCTTTTTATTAGGTCGTAAACATGTATTATCGTTTTTGTATGTAAAAATCATAAAATATCGGTTGTTTCAGTGATTCTTGTTTGAGGAAGCAAAATAAAAAAGCCAAGGATAATTTATTTTCTCCTTGGCGTTTAAGATATTTCTTTTCGTTAAAACGAAGAAACACGTTGCTTCGTTTTTGGTACAATAATAAATTTGATCCAGAGTAACCCGACAATCATAATGATAAGGCTATGTAAAAATTGACCTGTAGCAATGAGTATAACACTCGAAAATACAATGAGTTGAATACTTAGCAATATAAAGATTAAGCTAAGAAATTGCTTCATTCTTTCTGCAGTACCAATCGGATATAATGTTGCAATAATATTTCCCGAAAAATATTTCCACAGTGAACGGAGCTGCATAGAAATCATATATAGAATGATGTAAGCGATAGCGCCTTTTACGTATATATTTGGTATGAAATATAAGGCGAAAGTACCGATCAATCCTAAGCGAATATATAAACCGAAATAATCATTTCCACGTAAAAATGCGAGTGTATGTAAGTAGAAGAAAGTTGCTCGTTTTTTATGTAATAAAGGTTCAATCCAATTTGTAAGCCATTTTCTTTTATTTACTTGTTTATTCAGTTGCGGAACATCTGTGAAAATGCTAGCAAATTGATAAAAACGAACGTTCATTTTTTCTTCTTGCTCGATTATGTAATCCCACGGTATTCGTTTTGTAGGCTGTTTTTTCGTATATAGAAGTAGGAAAGCAAGTAGTAAGAGTAGTCCGCCCAATATGAGAACATTTGCGGAATAAAACAGCATGTAAATGATTAGGGCGTTACAAGTAATACGAATGATCAGCCATATATTTTTTTCGTGACTATCACGCCACATCCAATGTATGTACATGTTCCAGGCTTTCGTAATCATTAACACGATAAAGATTGTACATAAAAAAGGTACAGTTAATTGTAATGATTGCATAGCAAGTGGTACGAGAATAAGGAATGTAAATAATAATGGGAAAAGCTGCATGATGTAATTGTATAGAAGAGATTTTTTGAAATAGGATGTTAGTTTCTCTTCTAATGCTAGTAAATAGACAGCATCAGGTTTTTGAATAAATGTACGGATAGGGCATCTCGTTATAAGGAATGTAAGTACAATCGTTATAATTATTAAAGATATTCCTTTAGAAGGAGATGCTTTTAGAAACTGAGCATAATAATATGCACCAACGCATGAAATAAAGATAAAGCTATATAGTAAACCGTTAATCATACGTGCAAAGTATGTAATGATATTTTGAATATGTTGTTGGAAGCGACTGCTCCATAGCGATTCGATTGACATGTTTTTCACCTCTTTGTTCTATTATATATGTTTTACAAAAGAAAAAACGAGCAAATTGCGTTATGCAACTTGCCCGTTTTTCTTTTCGTTATTTTTTTTCTGATCACGATTCATTAATGGATAGAAAGCAAATCCAATTACGAATAAACCAATTCCGAGAAGGAACGTTTTTATATCGGATGCGCCAGTTTTAATAACCCATAGTGCGTAGCAAAGTGCGATAACTGCGACTATGCCATCTGTAATTCTTGCCCGCATTTCATTTTTATATGTTTCACCAGTTGCGACTAGTTTTAACTGGAAGATTGGTGAAACGAGATATGGAATGAGGTAGGCCAGTGTTGATACGGTAATAACGAATGTATAAGCTTCCGCAATGGTTCCTGATAATGTTGAGAATAGGAATACTTGCGACATAATGTTTGTTAATCGTAATGAGTAAATTGGACTTCCTTTTTTATTTGTTTTCGTGAAGAAGGAAGGGAAGAAACCTTCTTTTGCTGCTTGATAAGGTACTTCTGAGCTTAATAAAATCCAGCCTAAGATAGAACCGAACAGGGAAGTAAGAGCAAGTAATGCCATCAGTTTCCCGCCGCCGTGACCCATTGCAGCATTTAGTGCATCTGCTAATGGACGTTCAGAAGCTTGTAATTTATCAACGTGAAGTACACCCATTGTTAAAATTGTAATTCCTAAGTAAATCGCAACTGTAATAAGTAATCCCGCAACTGTTGCACGTTTTACCGTTTTTGGAGAAACAGCACGGTTTGATAAAAGAACGGCTGATTCAATTCCGATAAACGCCCAAAGCGTTGTAAGAGCAGCTAAATTTACTTGTGAAAGAAGACCATGTGATGCACCTGATTTATCAATCATCGGTGTGTACCATTGTCCAAACTTAGAAGCTTCGAATGCAAATAACGTAACGACGATGAATAAAAGGAATCCAGTTACTTTCGTTGTTGTTGCTAAGAAGTTTAGTTTTCCAGCTCCGCTTACACCGTTTGTTAATATAATATGAGTTCCCCAAAGTAAGATGGAACAAATCGTAAATGTAATTAGTTTTCCGACTTCTACGTTAAACGAGCCGATTGAAAATAGTAGTCGCGTATCTTTCATAATTGGGAAGAAGAGTGATAAATATCCCGCAAATGATGTAATGATGGCAACGTTACTTGCCCAGTTTGCAACCCAATATCCCCATACCATACTGAAGCCAGCCATTTTTTTCTTTTTTGGTGTTGAGAATAAAGCATATGCATGACTTTGTGGCCCTGTCGTTAAATCAGGACGACGAATTGCTAAATTACCGAAAACAAGAGCTAGCATTAAAACACCAAACCCTGTAGTTAACCAAGCTAAAGTGACACCGAGTGGGCTTGCTGTTTGTGCCAACGTACTTGGTACCATGAAAATACCAGCGCCAACCATGTTACCGACAACGAAAGCTGTTAGTACCCAAAAGCCCCATTTTTTTTGTTGCATAGAAAAATACCTCCAAAGTTAGTATAACCAAGTCAAGCGAGGAGATATGTATGTCTTCCTGAGTCAGGAAGAGAAGTCCCAAACAAAACAAAAAAAGCACGTAATCTGCCGCTACATGCTTTCTATCTTATAAGAAACCCACGACATACCTCTCGATAGCTCTCCACAAACGAAACGTTTGTGACAGTTCTGCACTTATTAAATGCAGACCCAGCAAGCGTGCATGGTGGACACGACTTACTTCGGCAACCATTCCTTTCTCATTCCTTCATCAATGCCACTACATCTCCTGAAATGATACTCTTAATGATTGCAACCTCTACCTCACCGAGATACGAATGAGGATTTAAATATTAAATTAACGTCTTTAAGAGTAACAAATGAATTTTTATACGTCAATGGATATAGTAATAATCAGATTATAGAGAAGAGTTTGTGATTAAAAGTAAGAGGGATTGTTATGTGATATTTGAATTTTCGTAATATAATACATGTTATTAGCGCTAGATGATTGAAAAGGGGATGAAGTAAATGTCTGTATGTCATAAACATTCAGTAATAGGTGTGCTAGATTCGGGTGTTGGGGGATTAACAGTTGCGAGCGAAATTATAAGACAATTGCCTAAAGAAAGCATTTATTATATTGGTGATAATAAGCGTTGTCCGTATGGGCCAAGAAGTGTAGAGGAGGTGCAATCTTTCGTATTTGAAATGGTTGAGTTCCTCAAACAGTTTCCATTAAAAGCGCTAGTCGTAGCATGTAATACTGCTGCAGCTGCTGCATTGAATGCGCTGCAAGAAGCACTTTCCATTCCAGTTATTGGCGTTATACATCCAGGAGCAAGAGCGGCAATTAAAGTTACAAAGAAAGGGGAAATCGGGGTAATTGGAACTGTAGGTACGATAAAATCTAATATGTATGAAAAAGCATTACACGAGCTGGATACATATTTGGAAGTGCATAGCTATGCTTGCCCGACTTTAGCCACAGTTGTAGAAAATCAATTAGAAGATACAGCATATGTCACGCAGCAAGTGAAACAAGCTTTACTTCCATTAACGAAAGAAGATATAGATACGTTAATTCTTGGATGTACGCATTATCCACTTTTAGAGTCCTATATAAAAAAGGAACTAGGAGAAGACATAACGATTATTAGTTCTGCAGAAGAAACAGCGATAGAGTTAAGTACCATTTTACAGCACAAAGGAATTTTGTCTGACAATCTGAATCCGAAGCATCGCTTTTTTACAACGGGATCTGTTTTATCATTTGAACATATCGCTGAGCGATGGCTAGGGTATCAAATTTCTGTAGAATGTGTACATTTACCCATGAAAAATGCGTGTATGCATAATTAAGATTTAGTAAATTACGTTTTTAAATAAATCAGGTTCGTTTCATAAGAAGGAAAGAATAAGCTTTTAATTGAAATGATTAAGGTCATTTCAATTAAAGGGGAGATTGGATTATGGAATTATTAAGATCTCAATTATTTGCTTTAGAGTATATTTCAAAATATGCAGAGAACGAAAAACGTGGGGCTAAAGCAACGATTAATCATATACTTAAAATGTCTAATATTACAGATGAAATATTTGAAGAAGCTGTCGCTAATTTAAAATCTCATGCAAGGATTGCTTTACACTTTCATCCAGACAGACTAGATTCGAATATGAGAAGAGTTGCTGAAGCACTGTTTGAGCAAGGAGTATATAAAAGTCAGTTTGAAACATTGCTATCTAATGGAAGCGTATCTGCTTATCCTGGGGGTGAACGTGACCTTTGGGAAAAGAGAATATTTGGAGGGGCATATCAATTAGAAGGCGTAACGAATGATCAACGGCCAAAATACGGAGCGCTAAATTTAATGTTACATCCAGATGGGCCGGCTCCGCGTTTTGGTTCATGTTATTTTCTCCTATCTCCAAAAGTTTCTTCGCGCTCTACATATACATATTTAGATTCGCATCAAGATCCGAAAGAAAAGGGGACTTATGAGGAGTTTGATATGATTTTAGCTGCTCTTTTGGAAGAGACATTCGTAAGAGATTTTGCAATTGGTGAAGGGAATTTGACGCCAACAATATTAATTAATCATTTACTAGCTAACCTGAAAAGGCCGTTTATAGATTTAGTAAGCAAAGAGCCAGCCCGTAATCTTAATCATTATATTGAAGCGCAGATTCATGGAGAGATTTCTCTTAAAGAAGACGTGGAGGCGCTTGTTGCAGATCCTTCATTTAAGGGTACGGATGTAGGAAAAGTTTTAGAAGAAATTTGCCTGAAGTATGCTATTGATTTGTATTGGCACATCGGTTTTGTACTTATGGTAGACGAAGTTCCAATGGATTTTAGAGGTTCAAAAATGCCATCTTTAGCAAGACGCATTGCACGGAATCATTGTATCGATGCAAATATAATTGGCTCTGCTGTAGTGGATTTGAAGCGCAATCCATTATCTTGGAGTGATCGTGGAACTTATGAAGAAGTGCTTCAGGAATTAAAATTATTATGGCATGTTTTAGTTCGATTTGGAAAACCAAATCGGAAGTAGAACGAAATACTCCGTTTTTCGGAAGTATTTATATAGAAAAGAAGCTGATCTATTTATAGATCAGCTTCTTTTTATAAGATTAAACTAAGTTTAATACAGTTACTTTTTCACGTGTCATAGACTCAAGGCTCTTACGAATACCTTGTGCGCCCATACCTGAACCTTTTACACCGATGAATGGGAAATGGTCAGGGCCGCGCTCTGTGCGTCCGTTAATTTGTACAGAACCAGTTTCGATTTTGTTAGCAATTGCAAATGCTTTGTTAATGTCTTTAGTGAAGACACTTGCTTGCAGACCGAATTCTGATTTGTTAGCAATTTCAATTGCCTGTTCATCTGAAGAAACACGGATGATTGGAAGGATTGGACCGAATGGCTCTTCCCAAGCAACTTTCATCTCTTCTGTTACGTGATCGATTAATGTTGGGTAAATTAAGTTACGCTCACGTTTGTTACCGATAACGATCGTAGCACCTTTTTCAACAGCGTCGTCAACTAAACCTTGAACGAAGTCAGCAGATTTTTCGTCAATTAATGGAACGATTGTGCTGTCTTGTTCTGGAGATCCAACTGATAGTTCAGCTACTTGCGCTTTTAATAAGCTAACAAGCTCGTCCGCTACGTTTTCGTGTACAAGTACACGTTTAATAGCTGTACAACGTTGACCAGAGTAAGAGAATGCACCGCTTACGATATGGTTTGCAGCATCTTGTAAGTCAGCATCTTCACGAACGATACCAGGATCTTTACCACCAAGTTCTAATACAAGTGGAATCATTGAAGCTTTTTTCGCTAAATGTTTACCTGTGTTTGTACCACCTGTGAACGATACCATATTGATGCCTTCGTGCTCTACTAAGTAGTCACCAATTACAGAACCGCGTCCTGTAGCTACGTTTACAAGACCTTTTGGAAGGCCAGCTTTGTGAAGTGCTTCAACCATTTTAATACCACTAATTGCACCTTGAGTTGCTGGTTTGAAAATAACAGCGTTACCCATAATTAATGCTGGTGCAAGTTTTGCAGCAGATAAGTTTACTGGGTAGTTAAATGGTGCGATTGCTAATACAACACCAAGTGGTGCGCGTTGGATAATCGCAAGTTTAGATTTTGTACCGCCCGGGAAGCTATCGCCCATCATGCTTTCTCCGTGCATATGTAAAGCTTCTTCGATCGTGTAACTAATGAAGTCAGCTGTACGAACAACTTCTTTCTTCGCATCTTTATATCCTTTACCGACTTCTTTCATAATGATATCGGCAATTTCATCCTGCATATTTACGAGCTCATCAGCCCATTTATATAAGTATTTTGCGCGATCTTGTAGGGAAGCTTCAGCCCATGATTTTTGAGCTTCTTTTGCAGATGCAATTGCTTCATCCACTTCTCCGCGAGTAATTGCTTGTACTTGTCCAATTACTTCGTGTAAGTATGGAGATGGAATTTCGATTGTTTCTCCTGAAGAGCTTTCTCTCCATTCTCCGTTTAAATAAAATTTGTACGTATTGCTAGTTGTCATGATTAGTCCTCCTAAAATAGCAACTTGTAAGAGTGAGTATAAGGTGATTGTAGGGGGTTTGATAACATTTTTCAAATGAAATGTTTGTGAAAACGATTTCTCATTCTTTTTTTATTTTGTATGCCCTTTCTTACAGAACATTCCCTTATTTCAAAATGGTGTATCATATATTTTTATTTGAAGTGTGAAAAAATAATTGACAGAATACTCAATAAAGTTGTAAGATTATAAATGGAAAATAAATGAAGGGGGTGTGCGTAATGATTGTAATCGTAAATGTAATGGGCTTAGCTCTGTTAAATGGCAGAAAACATTCATATCATTACGCAACCCGTACGGATATATAGGGCATCTTTGTCTTATAAAAAGCGTACGTTGCGTATATCGTAACGTACGCTTTTTATGCATTCCTGTGCATATCGTCAAGCGGCGGTATGCTTTTTTTTGTTTATTTTCCCTTGTTTAGTTCCGATAAAAAACTTTGGAAGGTGGAAAAATGTGATGAGATTGTATGGGTTACGAAATGTAAATGTGATGGGTCTGGATAGTGGATAAAGAAATGAGAGGTAAACGAGAACGAGAAGGGAGAGGTTACATTGTTATCAGTATTACTAAAGTTAAAATGGTTTTTTAGGGAGCACTGGAAGAGATATAGTATTGCCATTGGAGCTCTTTTAATTGTGAATATAGTTGAAGTTATTCCCCCGAAAGTGTTAGGGGTTACGATAGATAATATAAAAACAGGAACGTTATCGAACGAAGCAATTATGCAATCTATTCTTATTTTAATAGGGGTTACAATCGTTGGGTATGGTCTTACTTTCGTATGGCAACATCAATTGTTTGGAGGTGCATTTGTACTTGAGAAAACGATGCGCTCTAAATTTATGGGGCATTTACTTAAGATGACGCCGACTTTTTATCAAAAAAATCGTACTGGCGACTTAATGGCGAGGGCAACGAATGATTTAAAAGCAATCGCTATGACAGCTGGTTTTGGTATATTAACGCTTGTGGATTCTAGTTTATACATGCTTACGATCGTTTTTATGATGGGATTTACAATTAGTTGGGAGCTTACATTTGCGGCGCTTATTCCGCTTCCAATTATGGCGTATGCGATGAATATATATGGAAAGAAATTGCATGAAAGATTTACCGTTGCGCAAGATGCGTTTGGTGATATGAACGATAAAGTGCTTGAATCAATCGCTGGTGTGCGTGTTATTCGTGCATACGTACAAGAGAATGCAGACGAGGAAAGATTTCATCACTTAGGAGATGACGTCTACGAAAAAAATATGAAAGTAGCGAGAATTGACGCATTATTCCAACCAACTGTGAAAATGCTTGTTGGCCTTAGTTATTTAATCGGTTTAGTGTACGGGGCATATCTTGTATTTCAATCAAAGGTAACACTTGGTGAACTTGTTTCATTTAACGTGTATTTAGGGATGATGATTTGGCCGATGTTTGCAATTGGTGAATTAATTAATGTTATGCAAAGAGGAAATGCTTCGCTTGACCGTGTGAATGAAACGTTAGCGTATGAACCAGATGTAAAGGATCCGAAACATCCAAAGCTTGTGCAAGAGCCGGATTATATTCAGTTTGATGACGTTACCTTTTCATATCCTTCATCAACTGAAACAAATTTAAAAAAGGTTTCGTTTACCTTAAAACAAGGGGAGACGCTTGGGGTTGTCGGAAAAACAGGAAGCGGGAAAACGACGCTTGTACGTCAGCTTCTTCGTCAATATCCACTTGGAGATGGAGATATTGCAGTTTCTGATGTGACATTAGATAAAATGACGAATGAAAATGTACTCGGCTGGATTGGTTATGTACCGCAGGAGCATATTTTGTTCTCAAAAACAGCGCGAGAAAATATTTTATTCGGAAATAGGGAAGCGACTGAAGAAGAACTAGAGAAAGCAATTGAAATTGCTGCGTTTAAAAAGGATTTAGAGTTTTTACCAGAAGGGTTAGAAACGCTCGTTGGAGAGAAAGGTGTTTCTTTATCAGGAGGGCAAAAACAAAGGATCTCGATTGCAAGAGCTGTTATTCAAAATCCAGAAATTTTAATTTTGGACGATTCTTTATCAGCTGTAGATGCTCGTACGGAAGCAGCGATCATTGAAAATATAAGAACGGAAAGAAGCGGAAAGACGACGATTATTACGACGCATCGTTTATCAGCAGTGCAACATGCGGATTGGATTCTCGTTATGGATGAAGGCGCAGTTATAGAAGAAGGTACGCATGCTCAGCTTATCCAAAAGGGAGGCTGGTATGCCGAACAGTTTGAAAGACAACAAGGTGAAAGTGAAAGTGCGGATAGTGGGGTGAAAATATGAGCGTTTCAAAACGATTGTTTCAATACGCGATGAAAGTGAAAGGGACGATTTTTGCTGCGATGTTAATGTTATTTATTTTCGTCATCGCAGAGCTTGCTGGTCCTTTCGTCGCTAAAACGATGATTGACGATCATATCGTCGGGATAGAGAAACCTTGGTATGAAACAGAACAGAGTGAAGATGCTGTTTCGTATAATGGGGCTTTTTATAAGCGAAGTGATCGCTTTGAACAAGGCGAGAAAAAAGGAAAAGAAGTACGAGTGATGCAAGTCGGTTTTCAATATTATTTTGTACCGAATAAAGTAAATGTAGAAGGATCACGTACTGTAAAAGGGGATATGATTACCGTTCAAAATGGTAAGGCGGTGCAAGTTTATAAAGCGAAAGCATTAACAAAGGAAGAAGTATTTGCATTTTATAAGCCAGAAATAAACCGTCTATTATTACTTGGTGGTGGCTATTTTGCTTTATTAGTAGTCGTATCATTATTTGCATACGGAAAGCAATTCTTCTTACAGAAGGCAGCGAATAAAATTATTCAAATTATGAGGGAAGATGTTTTTTCTCATATTCAAACGTTGCCAATTCGGTACTTTGATCATTTACCGGCGGGGAAAATTGTTTCGCGTGTGACGAATGATACAGAGGCCATTCGTGATTTATATGTAACGGTGCTGGCAACATTCGTTTCTAGTATCATCTATATTATTGGGATATTCGCTGCGTTATTTTTATTAGATGTGAAGCTCGCTTCATTATGTTTATTAATTATCCCAATTTTAATTGTTTGGGCGATTCTTTATAGAAAATACGCGTCTGTATACAATCATAAAATGCGCTCTCGTTTATCTGATATTAACGGAACAGTGAATGAATCCATTCAAGGGATGCCAATTATTCAAGCGTTCCGTCAAGAGCGTGAAACGAAAAAAGAATTTGAAGAATTAAATGGCGATTATTTTAAGTATCAAAATAAAATTTTAAATTTAAATGCAGCAACTTCGCATAACTTAGTAGCCGTATTAAGAAATATCGCTTTCACAGGAGTAATTTGGTATTTCGGCGGTGCGTCATTAAGTGCTACAGGTATTATCTCACTTGGGGTACTGTATGCATTCGTCGATTATTTAACACGATTATTCTCGCCAATTACGAATATGGTGAACCAGCTTGCAAACTTAGAGCAAGCGCGCGTTGCATCAGAACGTGTTTTTGAATTGTTAGAGGAAAAAGGGGAAGCGGTAGAAGAAGAACGTATGCCTCGTTTAAAAGGAAATGTGAAATTTGATAATGTCTCATTTTCTTATAATGGAAAAGATGAAGTGTTAAAAAATATTTCTTTTGAAGCGAAACAAGGCGAGACAGTGGCACTTGTCGGTCATACTGGATCAGGAAAAAGTTCTATCATGAATGTACTCTTTCAATTTTATGAGTTTGAAAAAGGAAAGCTTACGATTGATGGTCACGATGTAAAAGAGATGCCGAAACAAGCAACCCGTGAACATATGGGAATCGTACTGCAAGACCCGTTTCTTTTTAGCGGGACGGTCGCTTCCAATGTAAGCTTAGAAAATGAAAAAATTTCAAAAGAGCGCATTGTAAAGGCGTTACGTGATGTTGGTGCTGAAAGATTTGCGAACAATATAAATGAAGAAATTACAGAAAAGGGAAGTACGCTTTCCACTGGAGAACGTCAGCTTATTTCATTTGCTAGGGCGCTTGCTTTTGATCCAGCTATCTTAATTTTAGATGAAGCAACGTCTAGTATTGATACAGAAACAGAGGCGATGATTCAACAAGCGCTAGAAGTTGTAAAAAAAGGAAGAACGACATTTATTATTGCTCATCGTCTTTCAACGATTAAAAGCGCAGATCAAATTATTGTGCTCGATAGAGGAACCATTTTAGAAAAAGGCTCTCATGATGAACTCATGAAAAAGCGCGGGCGTTATTATGATATGTATAAAACGCAAATGGAAGGAAACCAGAGCGCTTAATGCGGGGAAGAACTTGCGATTGTTGCAAGTTCTTTTTTGTTGGCAAAATGTCGGCGATAAAGGTACATAATAAGAAGTATTATTTTACCTTTCCTACAATTAATGCTATATTAAAAAATGTTACTTATTTTTTGTATGTGGCGTTATTTTTCCCTTTTGTTTGATTATGAAGAAAAAGGATAAACTAAATAAGAACATTTTCATTGAAAAATTGTTCAAGATTGCATACAATCAATATAGTTTTTAAATTCCTATCAGAATACTTGGAGGATTACAATCATGAAGAAATTATTTTCAGTGCTTGCAGTAACTACATTAGCGATCGGGATTGTAGCCGGCTGCGGTAAAGAAGAGAAAAAAGATACAGCTAGTCAAGATGCGTTACAAAAGATTAAACAAAGCGGTGAACTTGTAATTGGTACAGAAGGTACATATCCACCATTTACGTTCCACGATTCAAGCAATAAATTAACTGGATTTGACGTTGAATTAGCAGAAGAAGTTGCAAAACGTTTAGGTGTAAAGCCTGTATTTAAAGAAACACAATGGGATAGCTTACTTGCTGGTTTAGATGCAAAACGTTTCGATATGGTTGCAAACGAAGTTGGTATTCGTGAAGATCGTCAAAAGAAATACGATTTCTCTAAACCATACATTTCATCTTCAGCGGCATTAGTTATTGCAAAAGATAAAGATAAGCCTGCTACATTTGCTGATGTAAAAGGTTTAAAAGGAGCACAATCTTTAACGAGTAACTATGCAGATATTGCTAAGAAAAACGGTGCGGAAATTATTGGTGTAGAAGGATTTAGCCAAGCGGCAGAATTATTAGCTTCAGGACGCGTTGATTTTACAATTAATGATAAGTTATCAGTATTAAATTATTTAGAAACGAAAAAAGATGCAAAAATTAAAATTGTAGATACTGAAAAAGAAGCTTCAGAAAGTGGATTCTTATTCCGTAAAGGTAGCACTAAGCTTGTACAAGAAGTAGATAAAGCGTTAGAAGATATGAAAAAAGACGGTACGTATGACAAAATAACGAAAAAATGGTTCGGTGAAAATGTATCTAAGTAGTGCATTAGTTTCAGATCGATTGTCTACTTGGATAGATATTATGCAGACTTCCTTCATGCCTATGCTGAAGGAAGCTGTTTTTACAACAATTCCATTAACGCTTATTACATTTATTATCGGGATTATACTGGCAACGTTAACAGCGCTCGCACGTATTTCTGGTAGTCGTATTTTACAATGGATTGCTCGTATCTATGTATCTATCATTCGCGGAACGCCACTTCTTGTACAGTTATTTATTATTTTCTATGGTCTTCCAACTCTTAATATTGAAGTTGAGCCATATACAGCAGCAGTTGTTGGATTTTCATTAAATGTCGGTGCATATGCATCTGAAATTATTCGTGCTTCTATCCTTTCCATTCCGAAAGGGCAGTGGGAAGCAGCTTATACAATTGGGATGACATATCCACAAGCATTAAAACGTGTTATTTTACCACAAGCAACGCGCGTATCAATCCCGCCGCTTTCGAATACATTTATTAGCTTAGTGAAGGATACTTCATTAGCATCGTTAATTTTAGTAACAGAAATGTTCCGAAAAGCGCAGGAAATTGCGGCGATGAACTACGAGTTTTTAATTGTTTATTTTGAAGCAGGTCTTATTTATTGGGTTATTTGTTTCTTATTATCAATCGTACAACAGATGTTAGAAAAGCGTTCAGAACGCTACACATTAAAATAATCCTTTTACAAAAGGAGTTTTTGTTTTTATGATTTCAATTCAGCACTTACAAAAAAGTTTCGGAGATAATACCGTACTAAAGCATATAGATTTAACAGTTGAGAAGGGCGAGGTTGTTGTTATTATTGGGCCGTCTGGATCTGGTAAAACGACATTCTTACGTTGTCTCAATGTATTAGAAACGCCAAACGCTGGTAATATTCGTATCGGTAATAAAGAGCTTAACTTCTCTCAAAAAGTAACGAAGAAAGATATTGTTAATCTTCGTACGCAAACAGGTATGGTATTCCAGCACCATAATTTATTCCCGCATTTAACAGCACTTCAAAATGTAATGGAAGGGCTCGTTACAGTGAAAAAGATGGGGAAAGAAGAAGCGAAGAAAAAAGCAAACTATTTCCTTGAAAAAGTTGGTTTAGCAGATAAAGTGGATTTATATCCGTTCCAATTATCAGGCGGACAACAACAGCGCGTTGGAATTGCGCGCGCGCTTGCGATGGAGCCGGAAGTGTTACTATTTGATGAGCCGACGTCAGCGCTTGATCCTGAACTCGTTCAAGAAGTTCTGAAAGTAATGAAAGAACTTGCTAAAGAAGGCATGACGATGGTTATTGTAACGCACGAAATGCGTTTTGCACATCAAATTGCGAACCGTGTTATTTTCATGGATGGTGGTGTCGTTGTCGAACAAGGTACACCAGAAGAAGTATTTACAAATCCAAAAGAAGAACGTACGAAGAAGTTTTTACAAATGTTGCAATAAATTAAGGAAGGTCTCAAGGCATATGCCTTGAGACCTTTTTGCCATATATATTTATTTGTGGAATCCGCCAAGGCTTTGCTCAGCCATTGCAACTAGACGTTTTGTGATTTCTCCACCAACTGAACCGTTAGCGCGAGCCGTAGAATCTGCTCCTAATTGTACACCAAATTCTTGAGCGATTTCGTACTTCATTTGATCGATTGCAGCTGTTGCACCTGGTACTACTAATTGATTTGAAGAATTTTGGTTTGCCATAGGAATATATCCTCCTTAGAGTTATAAAAGTTTTTTTGGTTGGACTAGCTGGAGTTGAACCAGATTATCGCCCCGGTTGGCGCTAATCCATCGGTAATTAAGTTTGTACTCATAGTATGGATGTTACCTAGAAAGATATACAAAATAATAATTTGTAAATTTTGTCAAAAAAACTTATTGATTTCGTAAATTATGAAATAAGAGTAATCGTTGTATTTTTAAGAAAACAGGCCAAACTAAGGAGGATATTAAATATAATTTTCTCATTGTAGCCTGCTACTTGTAGGCTAATTATTAGCTTCTTATTTATGATTTATTGAAATAAAAATGAAATCGGTAGCAACTTTATAGTTCTATTTTTAAGTAGGGATGGAGTGGGCACTCCTATGTCTGGATAGGTTGCTCTCTTCACTCTAAAAAAGAGAGGCTTTAAACGATAAAGTATGGAGGAATCATGATGGGGATTTGCCCGCTTTGCAACGCATTAGAATCACAAACATATTCTTGTCAAAATTGCCAAAGTATACTCCAAGATTATGGGAAGTCTGTAGATTACATAGACGATTATAGTGCCTATATGGATCAAGAATTATTAAGTGCAGTAGATGGTTTAACGCATAATAATTCAAATGAATATTGCAATCATATTTTTTATTGCGGAGTATGTAACGTGGAAACTGAGGTTGTAGTAAAACTTGTGTAAATAGAAAACTTCCACCTTATTATCTAGGTGGAAGTTTTTGTTTTTGTATTTGTGAGTGAATCATAGGAGAAGGGATATGTTCGGTGTTTGATGAAGCCCCTGATTTTATTTGAGACATTTTTTCCTTTGTATCACGTAAAGAATGTTCAGTTAAGTAGACGGCATATTCGTAAAATAATTGGCGTGTCAGTTCACTTTGTTCTTTTAATTTGGCATCTTGGAATACAGTTCGCCCAGGTTTAGAGTTGGCTTCAAATAACCACGGATTTTCCTTTGTGTCTAAACCGATATCAAAACCGATTTCTCCAATATTTCCGGTTACTTGTTCATCGAGCGCGTAACTTATTTGTAAGGCAGTATGTTTTAATTTATTTTCAATTTGAACTTGTTTCGTTGAATCTGGAAAAAGCTCTTGTAGCAATTTTGTATTACCGCCACTATTTACGTGCGTTGTTAAACTGCCTTTGCCGGCGATTTTGGCGACGATTGCACTAACTATCCAATTACCGAAATGATTTTTATTTGTATGAATGCGGAAATCAACAGGTTGCCCATCGAAGCGAAGTAACGAAATACCTTGCTGTACGATAAACTTTTTTAAATCATGCCCTTTTAGTACATGGTTTAGAAGAGTTTCTAATGATTGATACTTTCTCAGTTTGTTTTCTTCATTTTCGCGATAACGACAGTAGTAGCAATTCTCTGTTTGAGAATAAAATATTTGATGAATATTTCTACCAAAGCTCCCGTGTATTGGTTTCATGTACACAGATTTATACGTGCCAAGAAACCGTTCTACTTGTTCAAAATGCTGAAATGCTTCTGTGTTTGGTAATAAGGGTCTAATTGATTCGTCTTTCATAAGAAGTTGATGAACTTCCCATTTGTTGAAAAAACCTGGGTTAAACCATGGAATGGAGTAGTCTTGTTCTAACTTTCTTTTTGCTCTGACGATTGGTTTATAATTTTCCGCTTGTCGATTCGGTAATCGATCGTAAATGACGTTTGGTAAAGGGACCTTTTTCTTTATCCATTGTTTCTCTTGAAAGAAATATCCTTCAATCGTTTCTTCTTCCCAGTTTATATGTTGAACGCCAAAGACGAATACGAACGGTCGTAATGAGAATGGTGGTGTTAACAACTCACTGAGAGCAATTGAACGATTTCCTAAAGGATTAGAAGAATCATCGTTAAAGCCAGTTGTGAAAATGCCGATTAATGGTCCGAAAATAATTGTTTGGTTTTGTGTGAATGCATGAATAGTAGTGGATTGAGGTAGTAAAAGTTTTTCGGCAATGTGTTTTCCGATAATAATTTCGCGAGTAAAGGAATAATGAATTTTCACCTCTTCACTTGGAATGTGACGTATACCGAAGGAGAGGGATGTAATAGGTGGCGTAATAGAAAAAACGTAAGGTAAAGTAATACTATTTGGATGTTCATCTGAAATATTTAATGTATATATATGTTCTTTCAAAATAGGTTTACCTCCTTTCATTATGGTGTAAAGCGACTGAATTTAAGTGGTCCGTGAAATATCTTTTCAGCTAATGAATCACTATGACGAATGTATTGTTTGTAAGGAGGGATCGTGTTGACATACATAAGCCAGATTGCACCTTTTTGATCCATAATTGTGGAAAGTTCTAGTTCAAATAACGAAGAATAAGACTGATCTAGTGTTTGGAATACTTCATTTATAATGTCGTGTAAAGCGTCGTGCAATAGTTGCACACCTGTACTAGATAGTACGTATTTAATTTTTGAAAATGAATGCAATGCATCATCGTCCGTTGCTGAGGGTAAAAGTTGATTAGGAAATGAACTTTTTTGTATAAATTGACCGATAACCTTCCAAGTTTGTTCTTTGTTTTTTTGCAAAATGGTTCGAATGTGTAGTGGATATGTTAATTGATTTGGTGGTTGTAGCATAGTGTGCACTATGTAGCGTGATGAACGTATGTTAGATTTACACCAAGATATAAATTCGTCTGTGCGTTTGATTGGAAGAGAAGTATGGTATTTTTCATTTACTGTATCGATCTGAAACGTTTTATTTTTGTAAGCGACTCGATATAAGTTATCTTTAGAATGTATATTAGTGGGGCGTATAATAATATCTTTAGTTTTTAACAACAGTTTGAAAATGTTTTGTATCGTCGCAATTTCAAATTTTGGTATATAAGGAGACAGTTTTTTATTAGTGAGAAATAAATCATGTAGTTCACTTGAATTAATAAGTGTGTTATTTAAAAAGGTAGTGGAAGGACGATTGTGCAAAGAGTGAATAATTGATTTTGCTTTTTCAAAGTCTGTTTCCTCGTGAAAAGAATAACGATCATATATATAAGAAGGAATAGGGAATGTTTGCTTTTTCCATTTTCCTGTATCTGTATCGTAAATAAGACCAGAAACAAGGTCTGTTTTAGGATCAATACAAAATGGCGTAAACTGGGCAACGACATTATGATAAAGCCGAGCGCGTTTAGCGATTTCGGTGTAATACGTTTGCTCATAATGAAGTTTAGAAGTTAAAAGGCCGAGAACCAACGAAATCACTCCTTTACTACTATTTGCATAATAGGCGAAGCTATATATTGCAAATACGTTTTTATACCATTATACTTTTGTCCGTATGATGATATGCTATAGTTTTGGAGAAGTGAAAGGTTGATTGTAATGAATATGTGGTTAAATATGTTAACGACGACAGGACTCGGAGCAATTATTGGAGGATATACGAATCATCTAGCGATAAAAATGTTATTTCGTCCTCATCGTCCTATTTATATCGGAAAGTTTCAAGTTCCATTTACACCAGGGTTAATTCCGAAGCGGCGTGATGAACTTGCTGTTCAATTAGGAAAAATGGTTGTAGAACATTTGTTAACACCAGAAGGAATCGGAAAAAAGCTAACAAATGAAGAGTTTCAAAAAGGTTTAATTCACTGGGCGCAAGTGGAAGTGGATAAAGTAATTACGAATGAACAATCACTGCGATATATGTTAGAGAAATGGAATGTAGCGCATGTAGAAGAAGAAGCGACTCGAAAAATCGAACATGTGATTACAGAAAAAATTCATGCATTTTTAGCAGAGTATTATACATATACATGGGAACAGGCTTTACCTCATTCTGTACATGAAAAGATAGAGAATGCGATTCCGAATGCCTCGGCGTTTATTTTAGAGCGAGGAATTAACTTTTTTGAAAGTGAAGAAGGGAAAGCGCGCCTTTCAAAAATGCTTGATGATTTCTTTGCTTCTCGTGGAACGCTACTTAACTTAGTTGGGATGTTTTTAGGGAATGTAAGTGTAGTGGATCGTGTGCAGCCAGAAGTTATTAATTTTTTAGGGCAAGATGGTACAAAGCAGCTTTTAACTGACGTACTGCAAAAAGAGTGGGAAAAGTTAAAAGGAAGAGATGTAAAAGAATTAGAAGCATTTGTAGAGAAAGAAATGATTGTAAGCTCCGTGCTGTCAGCAGTTAAAGTAGAGGAAACAGTGAGTAAGTTTTTAAATCAATCTGTTCAGCAAGTATGTGAACCACTTCGAGAAACAATTATTGAAAAAGTGGTTCCAAGTGCAGTAACGAAAGGCTTAAAGTGGGGAACAGAAAATGTAGAGAGTATACTAAATAATCTACACCTTGCGGAAATTGTCCAGCAAGAAGTGTCTACATTCTCAACAGAAAGATTAGAAGACTTAGTTCTGTCTATTACGAAAAATGAACTAAAAATGATTACGTATTTAGGAGCGTTATTAGGCGGAATGATCGGGCTCGTACAAGGATTGTTACTATTGTTTCTTAGATAATAAGGTGAGTACATAGAAATAAAAGTGAAATTTCTTCACATCTCTTGCATAGTTTGATATGGTAAGAAGAGGTGCGTATGTAAATGCACTGAAAAGGCAGTGCGTATGAAAAGCGCTAGCCTTCTAAAGGAGGAAAAATAAAATGACAAAGAACATTCATGATGTTGCATATGAATTACAAAAAGCAATCGCTGAAAACGATGACTTCAAAACTTTAAAAGAGAGCTACGCAGCAGTTCAAGCTGACACAGCTTCAAAGAACTTATTCGATGAGTTCCGTACAATGCAACTTAGCCTACAACAAAAAATGATGCAAGGCCAAGAAATCACTGAAGAAGACAATCAACAAGCACAAGAAGTTGTAGCTCGCATTCAACAAGATGCTAAAATTACAAAATTAATGGAAACTGAGCAACGCCTAAACGTTGTAATCGGTGACGTTAACAAAATTATCATGAAGCCACTTGAAGAATTATATAGCGCGCAACAACAAGCGTAATAGTGGAAGACGCTCCTAGTTTAGGAGCGTCTTTTTTGTTTAGGGAATTTAATAGTTATATCACAAAAACTCCCTTTCAAAATAGCCATTTCTTATTGATTATTTTGAAAGGGATATGTAACACATCGGTTAATTTTTTTTATTGCTGTTAATTGAAGTTTTAATATTTTTTTCGTTCAAAAACTTTTCAATCTCTTTTTGTTTCCTCCCATTTATTTTCTCAAAGCGCTTTGTAAAAGAAAAATTGGCCTTGAATAAGTTACCATCTTGGGCGAGTTTGTCTAATTCTTGATCTAGCTCTACGAAAATATCCGTAGATGATGACATAAATTCATAGATTTCTTTTGAAGGTTTTTTATAATCATTAGGTAAATTATTATTACTAATAAACTCATGGAAATTCATATCGTTTTGTTTCGCTAAATCAATTAGTTTTTGTAATTTTTCTCGGTCAGATTCCGTGAAATTCTTATCAGAATTTGTTGAAGCGAGAGGGATAATATTTTCAGATAACTTCCAACTATAATCTATATAATTTTTTATATTTTGTTTCATTTCGTCTTCATTAATAGTTTCATTTTTCTTTGAGGAACTAAATATATTTTCTGGAACTTTAATAGCAACATCTTTAATAGATTGTACATCGTTTTCTTCCTTAGGTTGTGCACTGTTTGAACAAGCTGATAGAAATAAAATTGTAAGTAACATGAGTGGATATAAAATATATTTTTTCATAGTAATCTCCTTTTACATTCATTAGTATCTTTGTAAAATAGCTAAATTCCATTTTAAATACTTAACTAAAAGTGAGTATATATGTTTTATCATTTGATAAGATATGACGGATATTAGTAAGCCGATGCAAAAGGCTATGAATACATTGTAAACATCGGAATAACTGATTTGATGAAACCCTTTAAAGAATCCTAATCCTATTAATAAGATAGGTGAAATAATTAATAACGGAGTGGCAATTATAAGTGCTAGAAGAAGCGGTAATAGAAAGAGTAATACGAAAAAGGCGATAATGATAAATATAAAGTTTAAAACACTTAAGCTCATAACAGAAAACAGTGCTGTCATAATATTTTTTAGGCTGCGTTTCTTGTCAGCTTTACTTATTACATATGAAATATTAAGTTCTTTAGCGATAGTTTTAGGGTTTCCTAGCTTTTTAGAAATTTCCTCTTCAGATATTCCATCTTGTTTACCACTAATAAAATGAGTTTCGTACTCCGAGATAATATCCTCCTTTTCTAAATTAGGCATATTCCGTAGGGAAGAACTAAGTTGCTCTAAAAATTCACTTTTGTTCATAACAATCACTTTCCTTTATAAAATGATGAATTATGGCTGAAAATCCTATCTTTTTTCTAAACAGCAAACACAATCTATATCTACTTTTTGAAAGGAGATATACTAATCGTGAATAACATTCCAAATAATGGGCATCCCATTATTTACAAATATATCACTTGCTATTATTCTTTGCAAGGTACTATAAATTTGTTAATAATGTGAATAGGTGGAAGTGTTTTTGTGCATTTTTAGGAGAAATATAAAAATGTTATTTTAAGATAAACAAAAGTTTGTAAGCGTATTCTTTGAATCTTGTCAAAATAATATCGAATTCATATTGTTGGAAAAATAATGCATTTGTAATATAATGATAAATGATACTTCACCACATTAATTAACTAGGTGAAATTAAAAATCTTTATTACACAAATTATGAAACAAAGGAATGATTAATTTGAGTACAGGTGTAAAAGTAAACGACGTGAAGACAAAAACAAAAGGAGCAGATCTTGTTGTTGATTGTTTAATTAAACAAGGTGTTACACATGTTTTCGGTATTCCAGGAGCAAAGATTGACTCTGTATTTGATGTATTGCAAGAAAGAGGACCAGAGTTAATCGTTTGTCGTCATGAACAAAATGCAGCATTTATGGCAGCTGCTATTGGTAGATTAACAGGGAAACCGGGCGTATGTCTTGTAACTTCAGGACCAGGGACATCAAATTTAGCGACAGGTCTTGTTACTGCGAATGCGGAGAGTGATCCCGTTGTTGCTTTAGCTGGTGCAGTACCGCGTACGGATCGATTAAAACGTACGCATCAATCTATGGATAATGCTGCACTATTCGAACCAATCACAAAATATAGCGTAGAAGTAGAGCATCCTGATAATGTGCCAGAAGCACTTAGTAATGCATTTCGAAGTGCGACTTCCACAAATCCGGGAGCTACTTTAGTAAGTCTTCCGCAAGACGTTATGACTGCGGAAACAACTGTAGAGTCTATCGGTGCGCTTTCTAAGCCACAGCTTGGAATCGCTCCCACAAATGATATTACATATGTAGTAGAAAAAATAAAATCAGCGAAATTACCAGTTATTTTACTCGGTATGAGAGCGAGCACAAATGAAGTGACGAAAGCTGTTCGTAAATTAATTGCGGATACAGAACTTCCTGTCGTTGAAACATATCAAGCAGCTGGTGCGATTTCACGTGAGTTAGAAGATCATTTCTTCGGCCGCGTTGGATTATTCCGTAACCAACCAGGTGATATTTTACTAGAAGAAGCAGACCTTGTTATTTCTATCGGTTATGATCCAATCGAGTATGATCCAAAGTTCTGGAATAAACTTGGCGACAGAACGATTATTCATCTTGACGACCATCAAGCAGATATCGACCATGATTACCAACCAGAGCGTGAATTAATTGGTGATATTGCCTTAACGGTAAATAGCATCGCGGAGAAATTACCGAAACTTGTATTAAGTACGAAATCAGAAGCGGTATTAGAACGATTACGCGCAAAATTATCAGAACAAGCAGAAGTTCCAAATCGTCCTGCAGAAGGTGTTACGCATCCACTTCAAGTGATTCGTACACTTCGTTCTTTAATTAGTGACGACACAACCGTTACATGTGACATCGGTTCCCATTCTATTTGGATGGCGAGATGTTTCCGTTCTTATGAACCACGTAGATTATTATTTAGTAACGGTATGCAAACGTTAGGTGTTGCACTTCCTTGGGCAATCGCAGCGACTTTAGTAGAACCAGGTAAAAAAGTAGTTTCCGTATCAGGTGACGGTGGTTTCTTATTCTCAGCGATGGAGTTAGAAACGGCGGTACGTTTAAATTCTCCAATCGTCCATCTTGTTTGGAGAGACGGCACATATGATATGGTTGCATTCCAACAAATGATGAAATACGGCAGAACATCAGCTACAGAGTTTGGCGATGTTGATCTTGTTAAATATGCGGAAAGTTTCGGGGCGTTAGGTCTTCGTGTTAACACGCCTGATGAATTAGAAGGTGTATTAAAAGAAGCATTAGCAGCAGACGGCCCTGTCATTATTGATATTCCAATCGATTATCGTGACAACATTAAATTAAGTGAAAAGTTATTACCAAACCAATTAAACTAATGGAGGCAGATTTGAGATGACTGTTGCGCAATTAATTGATATTGATGCAAAAAAAACGAAAATGAGTAATGAAGTATATCAAACATCTACAATGCTTGCGCTATTAGATGGTGTATATGATGGTGTGATTAGCTTTGAAGATTTGAAAAAACATGGTGATTTCGGCATCGGCACATTTGATCAATTAGACGGTGAAATGATTGCATTTGATAATGGATTTTATCATTTACGTTCAGACGGTTCAGCGGAAAAAGTAGAGCCAGAAGAAACAACGCCATTTGCAACTGTAACGTTTTTTGAAAAAGAAATGAGTTATACGGTAGAGCGTCCGATGAATCGTGAAGAAGTTGAAGCGTTATTACATGAATTAATGCCAAGTAAAAACTTATTTTACGCTATTCGAATGGACGGTACGTTCCGTGAAGTAAGAACGAGAACTGTTCCAAGACAAGAAAAACCGTATACACCACTCGTTGAAGTGACGAAATCGCAACCAATCTTTTCGTTTGAAAATACAGAAGGTACGCTTGCTGGATTTTGGACACCAGATTACGCACAAGGTATTGGGGTAGCTGGATTCCACTTACATTACATTGATGATGAAAGAAGCGGAGGCGGACATGTTTTCGACTATGTTGTAGAAAACTGCACGATCCAAATTTGTCAAAAAGCTCATATGCATTTAGCACTTCCAGAAACAGCAGATTTTATGGCGGCTGAATTATCAAGAGAAAACTTAGAGGATAATATTGCAACTGCGGAAGGTGCGGAGTAAAAGGAGAAGACTGTTCCACTTTGGAACAGTCTTCTTTTATTTGTCGGTAAGTCGATATCGTTTATTTCTTTGAAACAAACGGATGTCCCTCATAATAAAAACGCCACGGATAATGTACAGCTTCTTCTGCATAGTCGATATTAATACGAGGTCCTGCTGTTATTTTATATTGTAATGATATGTGTTCTTCTTTTGGAACTAATTCAATATGTAACGTATCACTTTGTAACGATACACCGCGTTCTTTTAAAGTGATGCCAAGTGCACGGCATAGTTTGCCAGGACCGTTCGTTAAATTTTTGTACTGCGCTTTTGTAATTTCGGTCTTATTGTAGCGCGCTAGTTTTATTTCTTCTATTCCATCTACCGGCTCAAGAGCTCGAATGAGAACACCTTGCGGGGTGCCCACTGGCGCTGTAATAACGTTAAAGCAATGATACATACCGTAAATTAAATATACGTAAGCATGCCCTGGTGCACCAAACATAACTTCTGTGCGATCTGTCCGTCTGCCTCCGTAACTATGTGCGGCCTTATCATCTGGGCCTTTATATGCTTCTACTTCTACAATGATTCCGCTTCGCTTTATTCCGTCTACAATATGAACAAGTTTTTGCCCGAGTAATTTTTTTGCGACTTCTAACGTGTCGCCTTCATAAAAAGAAGGAGGTGCCTGCATTGTACTATCTCCTTTGCTAAGTGTATATGTATATAGTAAACCAAATTTTCAGTAGTAATTCTAACTCGTTCTATTTGCTACATTTATTTCATAAATTATGGATAGAGTACAACAGCGAAGAGGGGGAGTGCGACATGATTTATCGCTTACTAGCTCTTAATATAGATGGGACACTACTATACAACAATGGAAAAATTGCAAAAGGATTACGAGAAACAATTGAATTTGTGAAAAGAAAAGATGTATACGTTACGTTATTTACGAGTCGTAATTTTCAATCCGCTCATAAAGTAGCAAAGGCGTTAAAATTAGATTCTATATTAGTGACACATGGTGGTGCTTTCGTTTCAGCAACGTTAGATAAGCCGTACGTTCAAAGAAGATTATCTGAAGAGAAGACTTTTAATATTGTGCAAGTGTTAGAGCACTTTGATTGTAACGTACGTATTTCTCATGAACGGTTTTCAATCGGAAATCGTGAGAGAAATACACCAAACTTAATTGCGCGCACTGTATTATCAAGTGCAGACCCGTTATTTTATCCAGTTCAATTTGTAGATTCGTTAGGTGATGCGCTTCGTGACCATCCGGTAGCGGCGCCAAAAATTGATGTTATTTTCCAAAGTAAAGGTGAAAAAGAAAGAGGACTGAACACATTAAGAAAAGCATTTCAAGATGTAGAGTATGTTGAATGTGATTCAAAACGAATAGAAATTTTATCGCAAAATGTATCAAAGTTACGTGGATTACAATTGCTTGGAGAGCATTTAAATATTTCGCTAAATGAAATGGTTGCGATTGGAGATAGTATGGAAGATTTAGAGGTTATTGAAAACGTGGGACTTGGGGTAGCAATGGGGAACTCGCCTGTAGAATTAAAGCAAGCAGCAGATTGGATCACACGTTCAAATAGTGAAAACGGTGTAGAGTATATGATTAAAGAGCATTTCCGTAAGCAATTCCCGCTTCCGTTTTTGAAGAATCATAAAAATACACCGAAACGATGACAAAAAAACGTAGCTTTTTGGCTACGCTTTTTTGTTTATCTTATTAAAAACAGTGAAAGCGTTTTAAAATATGAATTGTGTATGAAATCTATACAATTCACTTGAATCCTTTAGAAAACTAATGTAAAGTGGATGATGTTGCCAAAACAGTTACACCACATGAAATATTCTTCAGATTAATTTTATTGGGCTCCCATACGTAAAAGTATTTCCGCATGACAGTTTAGTTCACGTATTATTTCAAAAATGAATTGTAGCAATCTTATTAAGTAGTTGTAGTGTTTCTTTGTTTTATTTAAATGGATTATTTTAAGTTAATGTGAGTAAGGTTTGGTGCATATGATATGTACTTCTTTTTTGGGTTTTAGGAAGTTTAAAAGGGGGAATGAATTTCTTGAGGAAATCATTTAATCAAAAAATTAAAAAGTTAAGTAGTAGTTTAATAGTTGTATTACTAATATGTATGAATTTTTCAATCCATTTACCATTTAAAGCAGAGGCAGCTACAACAGAATTAAAAGGTTTAGGTGATGTATCTTATTACAACGCCATCATTTTTGGAGATCATAGTGCAACGAGTGCGGATATTGAAGGTGCGATGGCTGTTCAGAAAAATATGAACGCATCAAGTTATACAGTCGTAGCGGCTGCAACTGGAGCAAATAACTTAGCTGGAGCAACTTGGGTAGATGAAGGATATCCATCATTATTACTAGGTGGTCAATTTACGAAAGCGGGAGCAGGACAAGTAATTATTCAAGATGGAACAGTGGCGATGACAAAAGACGGTGACCCAGATGGCGCAATGAAAACATCATATGACCGTATCTCTTATAAAGAGCAAGCGGAGATTGATGCTAAGTTTAAAGAATTTAGAAAAGACGTTGATGGTGTAATCGGGGATGCAAGTAAACTACAGACTGATAAGCCAAAACCTAATATGAGCTTTGGCATCGGTGAAGATGTAAATAACCCTAATATTTATGTCTCTTCAGGCCAAACTGGAAAGAAAACATTTGATGTAAAAGACGTTTTTCTTCCGAATGTAGAGAATAAAGACTTTATTGTTATTTATTCAGATGCAGAAGAAGTGAGTTTTGGTGGCGGTGCAATTTTGTATGATACAAGAAATACTGGGATGGCGACGGATTTAATTAATACATCTCAAGCATACGATCCTAATTCATCATTTACTGAGTTAGCTAGTAAGGTAATTTGGGTATTTCCTAATGCTACAAAGATAATAACTAAAGGATATGGTGTAGTAGGCAGTGTGTTTGCACCTAATGCAGTTGTAGAAACAAAAGGTGGTTCTATTAATGGACAAGCCTATGTTGGAGGATTACACCAAAGAGATGGTTTTGAGGTTCATAACTTTAAATTTAACTGGCCAAAGTGGAATAAGCCAGCAGCTGAAAAAGGACATTTACAAATTAAAAAAGTTGATGAAAACGATGAAAATATTGTTTTAAAAGACGCAAAATTTGATGTTATAGACAAAGATAATAACGTTGTGGCTACTGTTACAACAAACGAAAAGGGTATTGCGGAAGTTAAAGATTTACCATTTGGTGACTATTTTGTAAAAGAAATAAATGCACCAGAAGGATATATAAAAGTTGATACACCAGTCAAAGTAACAATTGATAATACAAACGTAATTGAACTTGTTATGAAGAATACGAGAAAAGTAGAGAATGGCCAATTTAAATTATTGAAAAAAGATAGTGAATCTGGTCAACTTCTACCAGGTGCAAAATTTGATGTTATCGATAAAGATGGGAAAGTTGTGGAAACAATTGTTACAGATGATAAAGGTGAAGCCTTATCGAAACAACTTCCAGTTGGAAGCTATACATTAAAAGAAGTAGAAGCACCGAAAGGATATGAATTATCATCTAGTTCAGTTTCTGTTGATGTAGAGGCTAATAAAGTAGTGACTGTAGATGTGGTGAATAAAAAGATCCCCGAAAAAGTAACGGGTCAATTCGAAATCGTGAAAGTAGATGCGGAAGATAAAACGAAAGTATTATCAGATGCAGAATTCGAAGTGTATAAAGATGGTAAAAAAGTAGATACGTTACGAACAGATAAAACTGGTAAAGTAGTTTCACAGAAATTAGAGCCAGGAAAGTACACATTAAAAGAAACGAAAGCACCACAAGGATATAAGTTGTTAAAAGAAGAAATTGAAGTCGTTGTGGAAGCAAACAAAGTAGTAGAAGTACAAGTAGAAAACGCAAAAGAACTAGGAAGCTTACAAGTAATCAAAAAGGATTCGGAGAGTGGAAAAGTTCTAGCAGGTGCAGAATTTAAATTAAAGAACGAAGCTGGTCAAGTAGTTGGAGAAGCGAAAACAACGAATAAAGAAGGTGTTGTGAAATTCGAAAACTTAGTGCCAGGAAAGTACACGTTAGAGGAAACAAAAGCGCCAGAAGGTTATAAGGCGTTAGAAGTAACAGTAGAAGTAAACGTTGTAGCAAATGAAGTAGTAAAACAAGAAGTTATGAATGAAAAAGTGAAAGAAGAAATTACAGGTCAATTAGAAATTACAAAGGTAGACGCTAATAATACAAATAAAATATTAGCAGGCGCAGTGTTTGAAATTTGGAAAGACGGAACAAAAATCGACACATTAACAACAAACAAGAGCGGTAAAGCGATTTCTAAGAAGTTAGAACCAGGAGATTACACTTTAAAAGAAATCCAAGCGCCAGAAGGATATACTTTATCCGATAAGGAAATGAAATTTACGATTTCTAATGAAAAAATTGAAGTTGTAAAGCTTCAAATTACAAATGAAAAAGATACAGAAAAAGGTCCGGAAAAACCAGGTGAAGGAACAGAAAAACCAGGTGAAGGAACAGAAAAACCAGGTGAAGGAACAGAAAAACCAGGTGAAGGAACAGAAAAACC
>NZ_JASNGE010000137.1:0-215 GCF_030164735.1 Bacillus sp. RB3 | reverse complement strand
GCTGGATCACCTCCTTTCTATGGAGAATTGATGAACGCTGTTCATCAATATAAGTTTCCGTGTTTCGTTTTCGTTTAGTTTTGAGAGTTCAATTCAGTGTTGACTCTTAAATGAGGATATGATATAAATAAATCCTGCAATTTGTATGGGCCTATAGCTCAGCTGGTTAGAGCGCACGCCTGATAAGCGTGAGGTCGATGGTTCGAGTCCATTTA
>NZ_JASNGE010000136.1:0-225 GCF_030164735.1 Bacillus sp. RB3 | reverse complement strand
ATTACTGGAAACTCGATATAATCAATTTTTCTTTTTTAATCTTTAGAGTGCAATGTTTGTTCATAAGTGGGTTCCTCAGAACGATGGGTTCCCTAGCACCACTGGTCCTGTGGGCCCGTTAGTTACGCCACTGGTCAAGTGACAAATTCTAAGCCCCACTTATCTATCCCAGTTAAATAGACAGGCCTGCCTCTCCTGCGTTCTTTCTTCGTTTTGTTAATATAC
>NZ_JASNGE010000135.1:0-239 GCF_030164735.1 Bacillus sp. RB3 | reverse complement strand
AGTAGCTCAGTGGTAGAGCTATCGGCTGTTAACCGATCGGTCGTAGGTTCGAGTCCTACCTGCGGAGCCATTATGCTTCCATAGCTCAGCTGGTAGAGCACTTCCATGGTAAGGAAGAGGTCACCGGTTCAAGCCCGGTTGGAAGCTTGGGAATAGGTTTAAAACTTTTTTGGCCCGTTGGTCAAGTGGTTAAGACACCGCCCTTTCACGGCGGTAACACGGGTTCGAATCCCGTACGG
>NZ_JASNGE010000134.1:0-241 GCF_030164735.1 Bacillus sp. RB3 | reverse complement strand
CTCAGTTGGTAGAGCATCTGACTTTTAATCAGAGGGTCGAAGGTTCGAGTCCTTCATGGCTCACCATTTTAATGAAATATGCGGGTGTGGCGGAATTGGCAGACGCACTAGACTTAGGATCTAGCGCCTTTGGCGTGGGGGTTCGACTCCCTTCACCCGCACTTTTAATAAAATAACTCATACATGTCTTGCGGAAGTAGTTCAGTGGTAGAATACAACCTTGCCAAGGTTGGGGTCGCGG
>NZ_JASNGE010000133.1:0-241 GCF_030164735.1 Bacillus sp. RB3 | reverse complement strand
AGTAGCTCAGTGGTAGAGCTATCGGCTGTTAACCGATCGGTCGTAGGTTCGAGTCCTACCTGCGGAGCCATACAGAGAAGTACCCAAGTGGCTCAAGGGGCTCCCCTGCTAAGGGAGTAGATCGCTAACGCGGTGCGAGGGTTCGAATCCCTTCTTCTCTGCCATACATATTGGCCCGTTGGTCAAGTGGTTAAGACACCGCCCTTTCACGGCGGTAACACGGGTTCGAATCCCGTACGGG
>NZ_JASNGE010000132.1:0-243 GCF_030164735.1 Bacillus sp. RB3 | reverse complement strand
ACCCCCGCGCGACTCTCGCCGCCTGTCGGTTTTCAAGACCGATCCCTTCAGCCGAACTTGGGTATACCTCCGAGATATATACGTCTAATGGTGGACCTTGTAGGACTCGAACCTACGACCGGACGGTTATGAGCCGTCTGCTCTAACCAGCTGAGCTAAAGGTCCTTTATGGTAGCGGCGGAGGGGATCGAACCCCCGACCTCACGGGTATGAACCGTACGCTCTAGCCAGCTGAGCTACACC
>NZ_JASNGE010000131.1:0-248 GCF_030164735.1 Bacillus sp. RB3 | reverse complement strand
GCCCGAGAGGAGTCGAACCCCTAACCTCTTGATCCGTAGTCAAACGCTCTATCCAATTGAGCTACGGGCGCATATGGTGCCGAGGGCGGGGGTCGAACCCGCACGGTGGTCACCCACCGCAGGATTTTAAGTCCTGTGCGTCTGCCTGTTCCGCCACCCCGGCATGTCATATTGAAAATTGGAGCGGAAGACGGGATTCGAACCCGCGACCCCAACCTTGGCAAGGTTGTATTCTACCACTGAACTAC
>NZ_JASNGE010000130.1:0-249 GCF_030164735.1 Bacillus sp. RB3 | reverse complement strand
CGAAGTGGTTAACGCACCGGATTGTGGCTCCGGCATTCGTGGGTTCGATTCCCATCAGTCGCCCCATTTTTCTTAAATAAATTAATATGCGGGTGTGGCGGAATTGGCAGACGCACCAGACTTAGGATCTGGCGCCTTTGGCGTGGGGGTTCGACTCCCTTCACCCGCACTTTTAATTAAATAACTCATACATGTCTTGCGGAAGTAGTTCAGTGGTAGAATACAACCTTGCCAAGGTTGGGGTCGCGG